>CBFGWJ010000346.1:0-3350 GCA_965652335.1 uncultured Gammaproteobacteria bacterium
GGCAGTTCAACAATTTCTGGGCGGCCTCGTTGCCGCTGTTCGCCCTGCTGCTGGGCTTCAACCTGCTGGCCGACTCCATGCAAACAGCGCTTGACCCGCGGCAGGTCCCGGCATGAACGGGCCGGCCACCGCCACCCCACAGGAAGCGGTCCTGACGCTGCGGGGACTGCGCGTTTCGGTACCACTTCCCCGCGGCCATGCCGAACTGGTGAAGGGCGTTGACCTGGACCTGCATGCCGGCCAGGTGACCGGGCTGGTGGGCGAATCCGGTTGTGGCAAATCCCTCACCGCAAACGCGCTGCTGGGCCTGGTGCCCGGCCCCTCGGCAAAGATGCGGGCGGGGCAGTTCACCCTGCGAACCGGAGGTGCCGACAGGGATCTGACCACGCTGGGTGAGGCAGGTTGGCGCCAGTTGCGTGGCGGCCAGATCGCGATGATCTTCCAGGAGCCGCAATCAGCCCTGGACCCGGTTTTCAGGATCGGCCGGCAGATGACGCGGGTCATTACCCGACACAGGCGGGCGGACCAGCAAGGCGCCCGGGAGATCGCGGCCGCCAACCTCAGGGACTGTGGCCTGGCGGATACGGCCCGGATCCTGGCCAGTTATCCGCACCAGCTTTCCGGCGGCATGCGCCAGCGTGTGCTCATTGCCCTGGCGCTGGCCTGCGAACCCCGGGTGCTGATCGCCGATGAAGCCACATCGGCGCTGGATATTTCCAGCCGCGACCAGGTACTGGCGCTGCTGCGCCGGGCGGCAACGCAGCGCGGCATCGCCATACTGCTGATTTCACACGACCTGGCTGCGGTGGCGCGAATCTGTGACCAGGTGCTGGTGATGTATGCCGGCCGGGTGGTGGAAAGCGGACCCAGCCGCCGGTTACTTGAGCAGCCGCAACACCCCTACACCTCGATGCTGTTGCAGGCCACGGCACGCGTTTCCGGGCATTCGCCGGTTGCAGTCCAGCCGGTTTCCGGGCGCGCTGCCGATCTGGCGCGGCAGATACCGGGCTGCGCTTTTGCCGAGCGCTGTGACCGCGCAACCGAAACCTGCCGGCAACAGTGTCCTCAACCCGTGGTCCACGGCGACAAGTCCGGCCATCACTGCTGCTTTCACCCGCTGGGCGGACGCCAGGATTGAGCATGGACAACACCGTTCCACTGCTGGAAGCCCGTGCACTGACTGTCCGCCATACCGCACGGCAATACCGCGGGCCGCACCGTTCGCTGGATGCGGTACACCAGCTCAGCCTGGCTTTGCGTGCCGGCGAAATCGTCGCCATCATCGGCGAATCGGGTTGCGGAAAATCCAGCCTGGCCAGAAGCCTGCTGGGACTGTTGCCGGCGGCATCCGGCGCAGTGCTGTTCCGCGGCGTGGATGTTGCCGGCATGACGGCGCGGCAGCGCCGCGAATGGCATCGCGACGTGCAGCTGATTTTCCAGGATCCGCATTCGGCGCTGTCGCCACGGCGAACGGTGGCGCAGACCCTTGAGGAACCCCTTTGGCAGCTGTCGGAGCCGGACTCCGGTTTTCGCCGGAAAATCCACGCGGCATTGCAAGCCGTCAACCTCCCGGCCGAACTTCTGTCGCTTTATCCGCACCAGCTTTCAGGCGGGCAGAAACAGCGCGTTGCACTGGCGCGTGCGTTGTTGTGTGAACCCTCGCTGATCGTCGCCGACGAGCCCCTGTCTGCCCTGGATGTATCGGAGCAGGCTCGCATGTTGCAGTTGCTGCGCACCTTGCGCGAGCAGAAAAACATCGGGTTCCTGCTGATCGCGCACGACCTGGCTACAGTGCAACAGGTTGCCGACCGCGTGGGCGTGATGTACCTGGGGCGGTTGGTGGAACTCGCCGGGGCCGGGCAGTTTTTCCGCTCGCCCGCCCACCCCTACAGCCGTGCCCTGCTGCAGGCGGCCGTGAGCGACTGGGATCCCGTTCACAGCGACCGGCCGGTTCTGGACGGCGAGCCCCCCTCGGCCCTGCAACCTCCTTCTGGTTGCGTGTTTCATCCACGCTGCAAACTGCGCCTGGAGCGATGCGCCGGCGTGCCGCCGGAAGAGCAGGTTCTGACGGCGACAGGCGACGGGTTACTTCACCGCGTCCAGTGCCACCTGTATCCTGAAACCCATTCGTAACAACTGTCCAACGGGGATCACCATGAAATCCGCAAAACTGCTGCTGCTAATGTTGCTCATCAGCCTGTGCACGGCCTGCGGGCCGCACAAGGTCAAAGGAAAGGCGCCGGTCGTTTCGATGTCCAGCATGACCATCCAGGGTGAAAACCTGGCAGCCACGTTCAACATCCGCAACATCAACGATGTGCCCCTGGATATCGAACAGATCCGGATCAACATACGGGTGCAGGAAGCTGAGCTGACCCGGCACGTGGAGTCCATGGCCCTCTCCATCGACCCCAACACCACCGAGGAATTCGCCGTAAACAAGCTGCCGGACGAATTTGCCCGTGATGTCCTGGCCACGCTGGAAAACCAAGATGTGGAAAACCTGCCGTTTTTCCTGGAAGGGGAAATGCGCACGCAACAGGATGGCAATGTTCCTTTCCGCTACGAAGGGTACCTCTACCCGGTGCCCGGGCGCCCGGGGCAATACCGTTCAACCTCCAGCCGTACACGTGAGCCGCGCTGATGCGCCAGGCCGGCCGGCAAAACCCGGGCCCCGGCATCGAAAGCCGACATTGACGCTATGGGCCCCGGCAATTAGGCTAGCAAAAAGCACCACCTAACCGGCTGCACCCAGGGCAAGCGAACCCCATGAAAATCACTTTTGAACTCAGCGATACCGACCTGGATCACTTCCGCCAGGTGATGCAGCGAGCGCACGAAGCCGCCGGCAATCTCGATGAAGCGACGATCATCGCCAATGCCCGCAAGATACTGGTGCAGATCTGGAATTCAGATACTTCGGACTTCATTCGCGAACGCATGCAAAGGCTGGAATCGCTGATCGGCATGGTGGTGGACAAAGCCTGGGGGTTGGAAGACGAAGACCGTTCGCGGGTGCTGCAGGCCCTGTCATATTTCTCCGAGCCCCAGGACCTGATTCCTGACGACATACCCGGCCTCGGTTTTCTCGATGACGCCATCATGATCGAGATTTGCACCCAGGCGCTGGAACACGAGTTGCAGGCCTACCGGGATTTCTGCGTGTTCCGCGCCGCCGAAGCCACCCGGCTGGGTGACGGCGCGGCCGATCTGGAGCGTTCCGATTGGCTGGAGGAGCGGCGCCAGCAACTGCACTCGCGCATGCGCCGCCGGCGGCGGCGCGGTGGCGGATCCAGCAGCGGCGGCGGTTCTCCGTTTTCGCTGTTCTAGACGCTTCGGAAGTTCAGCCT
>CBFGWJ010000347.1:0-3341 GCA_965652335.1 uncultured Gammaproteobacteria bacterium
GCCCGTATCGGGTGGATCGAGTCAATTGAACAGGAGGGAATACATGAATATGCATTTAAAGAACCTGCTTCTGGTGCTGTGTACTGCGCTGCTGCTGGCCGCTTGCGGCAACAAGGAAGATACCTCCGCAACCATGGAAGAAGCTGCGGACAAAGTTTCAGCTGCTGCCGATGATGCAGCCGATGCCGTATCGGATGCCTATGACGAAACCGCGGACGCCGTTTCAGAAACGTACGATGACGCTGCCGATGCCGCCGCGGATGCCTATGATGATGCGGCTGACGCGGTTTCAGACACGGTTGATTCCGCCTCCGATGCCGTATCGGATGCTTATGATGATGCTTCAGATGCGGTTTCTGACGCCATGGATGACGCCGGTGATGCTGCGGAAGATGCCGCGGATGAAGTTGAAGAAGCAGCGGATGATGCTGCCGAGAAAATGTCTGACAGCTGAAACCCTGCTGGTTTTGCTGTGTGACAAAGGCCCCGGGCAAACACCCGGGGCTTTTTTAAACCATCAAATCAATAACGTGGAACGCTGCTGTCCACTTCCTGCGACCAGGCATCCATGCCACCCTGGACATTGAATACCTGGCTGAATCCCTGTTTGCGGAAATATTCCGCCGCGCCGAGGCTGCTGTTGCCGTGATGGCAGATGAACGCCAGCGCAGTGTCTTTCGGCAACTGGCCGAGTTGCTCCATGGTCTCCTCATCCAGTGGCCTGGCCCCGTCAATGCTGGCCCTGGCCCGGTCGTCGGCATTACGCACATCCACCAGGACGATATTGCCGGCAGCCAGCCGTGAAGCCAGGTCAGTCACGCTGAGATTCTGCACCGGAGGCGGTGCTTCCGGCAGTGAAACGGACAGGCCTTCGCCGGTCATCGCTTTCACCCAGTCGATGATCGCGCCCCTGGCCCGCTGCGCGGTGGCGATGTCCATGGCGATGTCTACCCCGTTCGCCGAGGAAATGACTTCGCCGCCCTGCAGGGGGCCGAGATTGAATTGTGAATCCCAGGCTGAATCGATGGAGAAGTGCAAGGCCATGCCATCATGGCCCTGCATGGCCTGGCGGATTTTCTCCGCTGCCGCATCGGTGAGGGTGATCTCCGGAGGCGTGCGGTCGGGTGCCGGCATACCCAGCTGCTGGTGCAGCTCGCCGGAATTCAGCATCGACAGCACGATATCGCATCCACCCACCAACTCGCCGTTGATATAAAGCTGCGGAATGGTAGGCCAGTTGCCATAAGCCTTGATGCCTTCCCGCACCTCTTCGTCTTCCAGCACGTTGAAGGACGCGTAGGAAGGCAACACGCTGTCCAGGGCGGCTACTGTGCGGGCTGAAAAGCCACACATCGGCTGCTTGGGCGTACCTTTCATGAACAGTACCACCGGGTTGCCTTTCACCAGTTGCTCAATCCGTTCGTGAACAGCGGTATCCAGGTTCATAGTAAAACTCCAGTTTGATGATGACGCAGGGGCTCATGCCGAGCCCGCTGACCAATAGTACCAATATGCGGCTATTGTGCAGTGTATCAAGAGCATGCAGTGGCAGCGGCAGGGCCGCAGCCCGGTTCAGTGCCAGGTCTGGTTCCGCACCGACTCTGCCGTCAGGCTGCGCGTAAGCTCGTCATAGAGAATGCTGCCGGGAAAGGCCACTGTGCCTTCGGCCAGTCCGGTTTTGCGGATGGCGGCGTGAATCTCGTTGATTCCCTGGGGCGCCAGCGGGTAATAGTGCTCCAGAATGCCGCCGTGCGAGTGGCTGACGCAGACAGTGCCCAGCTCGGCAAAACTGTGCTCGGTAACGCTGGCGTCGCTGTCCTGGGCAGGGTGGGCCGATTGCTCGGTGAAATAGCGGCCGGTGATTTCCTGGCCGGCCTGCCCCGGGGCATGAAATGCAACCCTGATGCCATGGGCGCGCAGGGTCGTCAGATACTGGCGCAGCTTGCGGGTCCAGTCGGCATAGCCTCCGGCCAGCTTGCCGCGCCAGGGTTCGATGGACTTGCCCGCGCCCTGCCGGGCCCAATAGTCAAACGTCTGGTATTCGATGTGCACGGCGCCGTCGCGCCAGGTGAGCACCGGTCCGGAGTCGGCCTGCACGGTGAACTCCCTGCCGCATTGCTCCAGTGCCGCATCGATCAGTTCCCACAGCGGCAAAAAGCCGAAGTGCTCCAGTTGCAGCCGGAACATGGCGCGCAGGTCGGTGAGGGTCATGAAACGGGCATGGTTGATGCGGACACCAAATGCCGATGCCAGCCACTGCGCTGAATGCGCCGAGAGCTGGCCGCGTTCCAGGAAACAATGCTCCATCTCCTGGCCCAGCTTCGCGACTTCCGCGGCAGGGCCGGAGAGCACGATGGGCAGCACCTGCAGGATTCCCAGGGGAATTTCAGCTTCCGGTTGCAGTTCTGGAAACGGCATGCGCCCATTGCTGGTGCCGATACTCAGCAGGCGTGAACCCTGGGATTGCCCGGCCTGTTGCAGGGCTTGCCGCAGCGCGCCAAACACGGGGTAAGCGGGCCGCAGCACCTGGGTCTGGTCAAACAGCGCACCGGCTGCAACCAGGCTGCAGCGGTTGCTGCCGGGCAGCAGCGCCGCAAGATCGGCGGCGAGATGGGCCAGCAGCTGGTCCGCATCCGCCTTTGTCAGCAACCTGGGGCAGGAGGCTGCCGCGCCGTGATAGCGGGTTGCATCGGTTTCAATGGCTACCAGCAATGAGTAGCTGGAACTTTCCTGCATGGCTGGCCTGTTGGTCTGTGCCTGTCGATGGGCTTGATTTCTGGGTATTTTGAGCATTGTAAGGGATAATCAAAATGAATAAAGTCCGGAATGGGAAGCATGCAGGCAAGGGAACACGCAAAAGATCTGTCATGGCAATGGCTGCAACTCGAGCAGATGTCACCGCAGTTGTTGTACCGGCTGCTGGCTTTCCGGGAGTCGATCTTTGTGGTCGAGCAGGCCTGTCCCTACCAGGAGCTGGATGGCCGGGACGAATTCGCCTGGCATCTGCTGGGGCAGCGATCCGGCCATGTGCTGGCCTGTTTGCGCGTCCTGCCGCCACCGGCCGGCAACAGGCGTTATCGCATTGGCCGCGTGGCGGTGGGTGAATCAGAACGGGGCAGGGGCCTGGCCCGGGAAATGCTGCTGATGGCCGAACACCGCATTGCCGAAGCGGATGCCGGGGCGGAAATCGCGCTGGATGCGCAGAGTTACCTGTTGCCTTTTTACCAGGCGCTGGGTTACGAAATCAACGGCGAGGAATTCCTGGAGGACGGTATACCTCACCGGCCCATGAACAAGCAATTGCAGGCTTCAGGCTGAACTTCCGAAGCGTCTAGAGATCG
>CBFGWJ010000348.1:0-3329 GCA_965652335.1 uncultured Gammaproteobacteria bacterium
GACCCGTTTGCTGTGCTTGCGATGGCCATGTCGGCAGCATAGCTGCCTCCCACACGGGGATCAGGTGGTCGCCGCCGCAATCTCCTGCGCCCGGCTCACGCTGGTGCGGTAGGGTTTCAGCGCCAGGTAGCCGAACAGGGCCCCCAGCGGCATGACCACGGCACTGACCACCGAAATCGAGTAGCGCAGCTTGGCCGGGTCGGCAAAGACGTAATCGGTAACCAGCGCATACACCGTCGGGCCAAGGCCCAGCGCCACCATGTTGCCGATCAGGAAATACAGGGCCGTGAGTTGGGCGCGCAGGGCATTGGGCGCGATCACCTGCAGCGCCGCCGCGGGCAATCCCTGAGGCATGGCGAGCACGAATGATGTGACGGCCAGGCAGGCCACGGCGACCGCGGGGCTGGATACCAGTGGCGTAATCACCGTAAAGGGCATGCCGATCAGGCCGCAGTAGCAGGCCGCCCGCAGGATGCCATCGGAGTGGCCGCGCTTCTGCAGCCAGTCCGCCAGGAAGCCGCCGGCGTACACGCCGCTGGTGCCGCCGGTAAACAGGATGAAGCCGTAGACAAAACCAATTTCCGAGGCTGTCCAGCCCCAGGTGCGGATGAACAGGGTGGGTGTCCAGACCATGTAACCGATGATGCCGATGCCGATGAAGGAAAACGCCAGGAAGTGGAATACCAGGGTGCGCAGGTTGGCGCGAACGAATTTCTTCAGCTCGGGGATCGAGCTGGCCTGGGACTGGGTTACCGTTTTCGAAACCCCGCGCCGCACGGGCTCTTTCACCGTCATCAGCAACAGGATGATGGGCAGGCCCATGATGCCCACCACGAAAAATGTCAGCTGCCAGGGATAGACCTCACCCAGCAGCGGCAGGGTGATGCTGCCGGCCTCTGCAACCAGCTTCACCACGAAGCCGCCGATGATCAGGGCCAGGCCGGCGCCGAAATAAACGCCCATGGAGTACACACTGATGGCGCGGGCCAGTTTGTGCACCGGGAAGTAGTCGGAGATGATCGACATGGCTGCCGGCGACAGCGTGGCCTCACCCACGCCCACGCCCATGCGCGCCAGGAACAGGTGCCAGTACTGCTTGGCCGAGCCGCAGGCGGCGGTCATCAGGCTCCAGAAGGTGATGCCGATGATGATGATGGTGCGGCGGCTTTTCTGGTCCGACAGGCGCGCAATGGGAACGCCCATCAGGGTGTAGAAAATGGTGAAGGCAATGCCGGCCAGCAGGCTGACCTGGGTGTCATTGATCTGCAGGTCGCGCTTGATGGGCTCGATCAGCAGGCTGATGATCTGCCGGTCGATGAAGGAATTGGTATAGGCCAGCATCAGGATGCCGACCACGTACCAGGCGTACACCGGTTTCGGCCAGGGAGTTTCCGTTCCGGCTGCGGAGCTTGCGGGATTGTCGGGTTTTGGTTCCACTTTTCTGTCGCGTTCCTGGTGGGCGGTGGGTGACATCAGGTCTTGAACGGCCGGGATCACTGCCCTAGACTAGGTTGAAAAGTCTTGTTATGCAAGTTAAAACAACCGCCGCACATCAACATGTGCCCATGCACCGGAGACGCAAGTGAAACACAGAACCCGCATCCTTTTACTGGCCCTTGCCACGGCCCTGTTTGCCCTGCCGGTATGCGCCGACACCGATGAAGAAAAACTCGCCACCGCGCAGAAAATGGTGGATGCCTGGAACCGGGTGGACTGGGAAGCCGTGTACGCCCTGTTTTCCGAAGATGCGGTTTTGCACAGCATGATGAGCGAGCCGGTGGTGGGGCGGGAGAATATCCGCGCCAGGTTCTCGCGCTTTACGCCGGGCGTGGAGCGCATCGAGTTGCAGCTGGCGCGCATCGGCATCATCGATGGCGCGGTGGTGATGGAGCGGGTGGATGATTTTGTCTACAACGGCAAGCATTCGCGCGTGCCGGTGGCGGGCGTGATGGAAATCAATGATGGGCTGGTCACCGAATGGCGTGAATATTACGACCATCACCAGTTGGCTGAAGCGCTGACCACGGATGACATGCTGGCCGCCAAGGCAGCGCAAACCGAACAGGCCATTCGCGAACTCACTGGCAAGCTGCAATCCGACTGGAATGCGGGTGACATGGAAGCCTATCTGGCTGCCTACTGGAATTCGGAGGATCTGTCGGTCATGTTCGGCAACCAGTCGCTGCGCGGCTGGAATGCCATGGCCGAAATGTTTCGTGG
The DNA here is from genome assembly GCA_965652335.1 of uncultured Gammaproteobacteria bacterium. GTDB lineage: Bacteria > Pseudomonadota > Gammaproteobacteria > Xanthomonadales > SZUA-36 > JAWXBM01. Next base: position 2,221 of record CBFGWJ010000348.1, read on the forward strand.
CGCGTGGTCCACAAAAGAAGCCATGGGTGACTTCACCGCCCGCGACGTGGTGATCCGCCAGATCGGCCCCGATACGGTGATCTCAAGCGGCCAGTTCACCCATGTGTTTCCCGCCGAAACCATCGACGGCAGCTTTACTCATGTGTGGAAACAGCTGGCGGACGGCCAGTGGCGGATCGCCCACGAACACACTTCGCGCCAAAACACTCACTGATCCGGAACCCGGCTGGCTCGCAACGCGTACTGGCCAGGACGTTTACTGGAAAGGACGTTTACTGGCCAGCGCGCACGCTCACCGGAACGGCGCTCATCAGCGGCAGGCCGCTAATCGGGTCGTAATCCACCTCATCGTCCAGCAGCGCTGAAACGCTGGTGCCCCGGCTTTCCTTTGAAAGCCCGCGCTGGTTGGGAAAGCCATGCGCCACCGACACCACGCCGGGGCGCAGGTCATCGGCCAGTTCGGCATGGCCGAACACCTCAGCCCGCACGCTGGCAATGCTGACGCGGTCACCATCCGCCACGCCCAGCAGGGCCGCATCGTCAGGGTTCAGGTACACCGGATTGTAGGGCAGCTTGCGCCTTAGCGCCGGCAGCTTATGGCCCACCGAATTGTAAACCTCATGCTGCCGCCGGCTGACCAGCAGCAGCTTCAGGCCGTCCAGCGATGCAACGCTGCGCGCCAGGTGGGAAGGCTGGCCCAGCTCGGATTCGGCAATTGCCAATTCCTTGAGCATTTCCGGATGGCCCAGCTGCAGCCGGTAGGGCCAGTCGGGCTCTTTGGTTTCAACCACCACAGTTTGTTGCGGGAACAGGCCACCCTCCGGGTTCCGTTTGATCTCGTCCAGCGGCACCGGGCTGCGCTTGAGGAAGGCTTCCAGCAGCTCATCGGTGGTGGGCGGCGTATCCATGTCAAAGGCATAGCCGAAGTAGCCCAAGCTCAGGCCCATGCGCCGCGCCAGTTCGTAGAAAAAGCGCCAGTCTTCGATCACTTCGCTGTTTTCCGGCGGGTCGATCAATGCCGGCTGGTACTGGCCAAAGGGCTCCGGAGTGCCCAGCGACAGGCCATAAAAAGCCACGCCTTCATTGGCGAATGAAGTGGCGGGCAGCTC
>CBFGWJ010000349.1:0-3328 GCA_965652335.1 uncultured Gammaproteobacteria bacterium
GGAGCCGGGGGTGGAGTTTGCGTGGCTGTGGGTTCCGGGCTGGCAGGTGGTGTTTCGTTTTCGGTCATGGTCTCGGCACTCCTTCAGAGTCAATCGACTCGGTTTCGCTATTGCGGTGTAAACATTGTGTCCCACCGTCCCGTCCCTGATTGTAGCAACAAATCTCATCCCGGCTGGTATCAGCCCGTGCGCACTGCCCGGCCAGGCTTCGGCACGCTACGCTCTTCCGGAAAAAGTACCCCTGATTCGTCCTGGTGCTCCCCAGTAACCCCCTGGCTTTGAATGCGCCTTGCACTGGCCCCATTTATGCAACATGGCAGCGGCAATTACCGCAGGAGATCGAATGTGAGCGCAAACAGCAAGGTGGTCTGCCCATCGTGCAATGCCATCAACAACCTGCCCACGGCCCGGTTGGGTGATGGCCCGCGTTGTGGCAAGTGCAAACAGCCCCTGTTCCAGGGCGCGCCGGCGGAACTGGACCAGGCCGGCTTCAACCGCCAGTTGGCGAACAACGACCTGCCCATGCTGGTTGATTGCTGGGCGCCCTGGTGTGGACCCTGCCGAACCATGGCTCCGGCATTCGCCCAGGCAGCAACACGGCTGGAACCCGCGGTCAGGCTGGCTAAACTCAACACGGAGGAAGTGCCTGCGGTTGCGGCGCAACTCGGAATTCGCAGCATTCCCACGCTGATCCTGTTTCGCGGCGGGCGGGAAATTGCGCGGATGTCCGGCGCCATTCCGGCCTCTGAAATCGTTCGCTGGACCCAGTCCCAGCTGGGAACACCCTGAGTCAACCCGGGCGGCCAGGGCCGGCGCGGCTTGAAGCCGGAGTGGCATGGTGACCATAATCGGGGACTTCACCCATCCTCGGAGTCTGGCCGTGAAAATTTCGGTATTTTTGTCCTGTTGCTGTTTCAGCCTTGCCGTCTGTGCCGCCGATGATTCCGTGCCGGCGGAACTGGCCAGCCAGCAGGCCAGCCTGCAGGTCAGCGAGAACATTGGCCGGCTGGCCGATCGCTATTACGCGTTCCGCCTGGCCACGCAGCCGGAAATGGCCTACTTCTCCGGCGTTGAACTGGCGCAGCACGACGGCCTGACCGACAACTCGCCTGCCGGCCAGGCGGCCATAAGGCAACAGGAGGATGCGTTGTGGCAGGAACTGCAGGCCATCGATTCATCCGCCCTGGAAGGCACGGTGGACTGGATCACCTGGGGCATTCTTCGGCAATCGCTGCAATCGGCGCGCGACCTGCGCATCTGTAACTATTCCGGCTGGGCCGTCAGCCAGATGTCGGGCTGGCAGATGGACTATGCCCAGCTGGCCGAATTGCAGCCGGTAGGGTCGGAAGAACTGCGCCACCAGGCGTTGGCCCGCTGGAGCCGCATGCCGGACTTCATCGACCAGGAAATCGTGAACCTGCGGGACGGGTTGGCGGCGGGTTACTCTTCCCCGCAGCCGGCGGTAAGGCGTGTGGTGGCCCAGCTGGATGGGCTGCTGGCCATGCCACCGGCCGAATCGCCGTTTGGCTCACCGGCGGCGCGGGACAGCGATGCAGGGTTTACCTCTGCCTTTGTCGAGTTGGTCGCCAACCGGATTTATCCCGCCATCCAGCGTTATCGCGACTTCCTGCAAAATGACTACCTGCCCCAGGCGCGCACGGATCTCGCGGTGACCGCCAACCCGAATGGGCGAGCCTGTTATAACGCCGCGCTGCGCTCCTACACCACACTGGATCGCAGCGGTGAGGAGGTGTTTGAGCTGGGCATGCACACGGTGACGGCCAATAAAGCCAAAGTCGAGGAGTTGGGTGCATTAGCGTATGGAATCACCGATTTTGCCGACATTATCCAGCGTATCAAGGATGATCCCGAAGACAAGTTCAGCTCTGCCGAGGAGTTGCTGCAGTTTTCCAAAGATGCGGTCAGCCGCGCGGCCGCCGTCATGCCGCGGTGGTTTGGCTACGTTCCGGCCGTGCAGGCCGAGGTGGTGCCGTTTCCCGCCTACCAGGAAGGCACCGGGACATCCGCCCGCTACGAAGCCGGCAGCGAATCCCGCCCGGGCGCCTACCGCATTCCGCTGTACCAGCCGGAGCAGCAAAGCAAAGGCGGCGCCGAGTCAACCGCCTTTCATGAGGTTTGGCCAGGCCACCACATGCAGGTGGCGGTAGCCCAAAAAATCAAAGGTTTGCACCCGGTGAGCCGCATCACCTGGTACTCGGGCTTTGGTGAAGGCTGGGCCCGGTACTCGGAAGCCCTGGCGGTGGAAATGGGGCTGTACCAGACCAAAACCGGGCCGATTTCCCGGCTGGCCTGGCCGGCCCGTGGCATGGTGGTGGATCCGGGCATTCACCTGCTGGGATGGACCCGCGAGCAGGCCATTGCCTTCATGGGCCAGGCCGGGCGCATGACTCCAACCGAACTCGATGACATGGTGGACCGGATTGCGGTGCTGCCGGGCCAACTGACGTCGTATGATTCCGGCGGCCTGGAAATCCTCGCCCTGCGCAGGCTGGCAAGCGAAAAGTTGGGTGATGGCTTTGATATTCGCCAATTTAACGACAAAATCCTGGAAAACGGCACGATACCTTTGACCATGTTGCGGGCGCATATTGAAAATTGGCTGCAACATGCCGAGGAACAGGAATAGCTGCACAATCAACGATATTTGCGATATTTAACCGCTGGTTTTCGTAAAAAAGACAAATGTTTCAGTAACTCTCCCCGCATCCCCCTGGTTTCAGCACGCGCTTGCTTGAAGCCGGGAACGATTTCAGCTTGGCCGCCGGCCGTATGGGCCGGCGCACCAGCTCGCCACCGCAATTGGGACACACGCCCTGCAACACGTCGTTGGCGCAGTTCGTACAAAACGTGCACTCAAAGCTGCATATCATGGTGTTGGGGGAATCCGGTGGCAGGTTGGCATCGCAACACTCGCAGTTGGGACGCAAATCCAACATGTTATTGCTCCACGTCATCCGGTTTGAGAGCGAATAAACTATCATGGAGCAGTATCCGGCGTCCGCATGGACTCGAGTGCGTACCTGGCAACCTTTGGGCAACCCCTGGCTGATGGAAGGAATCATGACCGACACACACGACCTGAAACGCGACATCAAGAAACTGCGCGATGAGCTTCAACTGAAAATGCATCTCGCATCCATGGAAATGAAAGAGGAATGGCGGGAACTGGAAGACAAATGGCAGAAGTTCTCCAGCAAGACCGGCCTGGATGAAAGCGCCCAGGCGCTGGGCGGTTCGCTGGAAGCGTTGGGCGAAGAGCTCAAGAACAGCTACAAGCGCTTTCGCGCCGGCCTCAAGGACTGAGTCC
>CBFGWJ010000350.1:0-3318 GCA_965652335.1 uncultured Gammaproteobacteria bacterium
TTGATTCGGCGGATGGGTTGTCGGATTACGCTGCGCTAATCCGACCTACAGATGGTGGGAGTTCAGCGGAGAGGTGCTCGGTGAAGGGGTTGTCGGATTACGCTTTGCTAATCCGACCTACGGATGGCGGGAAGTTCAGCGGAGAGGATTTGTAGGTCGGATTAGACGCGCAGCGGCGTAATCCGACATTCATCCTGCGACCATACATCCATCCTGTGATCAACCCCCAAATCCACCGCCACTCACCCGGAACATCCCACACCCAACACGCCGTAAATGCTGAGCAAACATTAAAAAATGACTTATCTGAAATTTTTTCTCTTTATTTTAATCTGCACACTTCCGGTACTGGGTTCGGTGGATATGTGGCAGCGGTTGGGTTTTATCTGGGCCGGCGTAATTTATTCGCTGCTCAGCGTAATCACCTTTTTTATTTATCGCAGCGACAAACGTCGGGCGCAGCGGGGTGAGCGGCGGTTTTCGGAAAACTCGCTGCAACTCTTCGGATTACTCGGCGGCTGGCCCGGCGGTTTGCTGGCTCAGCAGTTGTTCCGGCATAAAACCCGCAAACTTTCTTTTCAATTGCTGTTCTGGTTTATCGCCGCTTTGCATCTGGCTTTCTGGTGCGACTGGTTTTTGTCCGGCGGCCACTATTCTGCGCTGGTGCTGAAATTTCTGATGGGCCGTTAGCGGCCCCATCCCGGCGCAGCTCGACTACCCCCGTTCTCAGCTGTCGGCACCCACAGATCAACTCATCCTCACAGCCGTCTGCGCTGAGCTCTTATCGTGTTCGCTAGAGCACTGACATGTCACTTATCCGCACCCTAGCATCGACCCACGGCATTTGCGCAGCTCGCTGTGCGACATGAACTCCGCCAGCAGGATGTGATGATGAGCTATTCGCCGCAGGATTTTACCAACGCGCATTCGACCCGCCCGGTTTACCTGGTGGATGGTGCGCGCACGCCTTTTCTGAAGGTACGTGGCAAACCCGGTCCCTTTTCACCGGTGGATCTGGCGGTACAGTGCGGCCGGCCGCTGTTATTGCGGCTGGACCTCCCGGCGGAGGCTTTTGATCAGGTAATCCTCGGCTGCGTCAATGTCGTGGCCGGCGAGATGAATCCCGCGCGCGTGGCCGCACTGCGGCTGGGTCTGGGCGAAGCCATGACTGCTTTTACTGTGCAGATCAATTGCGGCTCCGGCATGCAGTCCATTGACACGGCGTTTCGTTATATCCGCGAAGGCTCCGCCGACCTCATCCTCGCGGGCGGCGCTGAAGCCCTGAGCCATGCGCCCATGGTGCTGGAAGACGAGGCGGTGAACTGGCTGGCCGGTGTTCAACAGGCCAAGGGACTGCCCGCGCGCCTGCGCCAGCTGGCCCGTTTCCGGCCGGGCTATCTCAAGCCGGTGGTCAGCCTGAAACGCGGCCTGACGGACCCGATTGCCGAGCTGAACATGGGACAGACCGCCGAGGTCATCGCGCATCTCTTCCATATCAGCCGCGTGCAGGCCGACGAGTACGCCGTCTCCAGTCATCATCGTCTGGCCCGGGCACAGCAGGAAGGCTGGCTGGATCAGGAGGTCGCACCCGCTTTCAGCAATGACGGCGAGGTGTTCAAACGGGACGACGGCGTACGCCCCGACAGCTCGCTGGAGTCCCTGAGCAAACTGAAGCCGGTATTTGAAGCGCCCTACGGCAAGGTGACCGCCGGCAACAGCTCACAGATCACCGACGGCGCCTCCTGGGTAGTACTCGCTTCGGAAGAAGCCGTGCAGAAGTATCAACTGAAACCCAAGGCCGTCATCCTCGACAGCCAGTGGTCCGCACTGGACCCCGCCATCATGGGACTGGCGCCGGTGCTCAGCGTCTCGCACCTGCTCACGCGCCATCAATTGACGCTGGATGACATCGACCTGTGGGAACTCAACGAAGCCTTTGCGGCGCAGGTCCTGGCCTGCCTGGCGGCCCTCAACGACGCCGACTTCTGCCGCACCGCCCTCGGGCGCGAGGCCCCTTGGGGCACACTCGACCGCAACCGCCTGAACATCGACGGCGGTGCAGTCAGCCTCGGCCATCCGGTCGGGGCCAGTGGCAACCGGATTGTGCTGCACCTGATCAACGCCTTGCAGCGCACCGGTGTTAAACGTGGCATAGCCACAGAATGTATTGGCGGTGGTCAGTCCGGCGCCATGTTGATTGAAGCAGTCTAGGAGCCTTGCATGACCGGCCATATTCTTCAAACGCTCAACCAACAGGAGCGCCAGCTGGGTCCATTCGGACGCGGCGCGCTGACGGATACCGGCCTCAGCCCCTGGCAGCACTGGCGTCTGCGGACGGACGAACAGGGAATTGCCTGGCTCGTGTTCGACCGCGCCGACGCCAGCAGTAATTCGTTATCCCAGGCGGTGCTGGAAGAACTCGGCCAGATCCTGGATCAGCTGCTGTTGAACAAACCCCGGGCACTGGTGCTGCGCTCCGCCAAGGAGAGTCATTTCTGTGTGGGGGCCGACCTGCGGGAGTTCCGCAACCTGGACACCACCGAAGCCGTGGAACAGAAGCTGCTGTCCGCCCACGCTGTGGCCGACCGGCTGGCCAGTGCAGATTTTCCGACCCTGGCGGTGATCCATGGACACTGCTTTGGCGGCGGCCTCGAACTGGCGCTGTGTTGCCAGTACCGCCTGGCGGTACACGGTGCCCGGCTGGGTTTTCCCGAAATTCAGCTGGGCCTGCATCCCGGTCTGGGAGGAACAGCCCGGGCCACCCAGCTGATCGATCCGATTGCTGCGATGACCATGATGCTCACCGGCAAACCCGTGTCGGCCACAAAAGCCCGCAAGCTCGGGCTGGTGGACGCCGTGCTGCCGGAACGCCATCTGGCGGCAGCCATCGAGTCGGCCTTGAATGGCCGCCTGCCGCAACAGCGGCCCAACCTGCGCGCCCGCATCCTCAACAGCGCCCCGGCGCGCCAGCTGGCGGCGCGGAAGATGCGCGAACAGGCAGCAGAGAAAGCAATGCCTGCGCATTACCCGGCCCCGGAGGCGCTGATCGACCTGTGGGAGAAACATGGCAGCGACAGCCACGCCATGCGCCGGGCCGAAGTCAGTTCCTTCGCCCGCCTGCTGACCGGCGAAACCGCCCAGAACCTGATCCGCGTCTTCTTCCTGCGCGAAGCCATGAAAAATATCGCCAAGGAGCAGCCGACTTTTCAATTCAACCGCGTGCACGTCGTGGGAGCCGGAGCCATGGGCGGCGATATCGCCGGCTGGTGTGCCATGCAGGGAATGACGGTCACCCTGTCGGACCAGACCGCCGAATCC
>CBFGWJ010000351.1:0-3318 GCA_965652335.1 uncultured Gammaproteobacteria bacterium
CAGGTGGGCATGGAACTGCTGCAGGTTCTGGACATCAGCACCATGCGGTTTGAAGGCATGATCGCGGCCGATGAAGTGGGCAAGGTCCGCACTGGCGCGACAGTGCATTTCCGCGTCAACGGTTTTCCGGACCGCGAATTTGAAGGCCGGGTAGAGCGCACCAACCCGGTGGCCAACGAAGCAACACGCCAGGTACAGGTGTTGGTTGCGCTGCCCGAGGTGAACGAAAACCTGGTGGCCGGCCTGTATGCGGAAGGGCGGATTGAAGTGGAGAGCCGCCCGGTGATCCTGCTGCCGGAATCGGCACTGGTTCGCGATGGCGACCTGGCGCATGTCTGGACGGTCAGCCAGGGTGAGCTGAAGCGCGCCGACGTGGTGCTGGGCCAGCAGGACCCGCGACTGGGAAGATTTGAAGTGAGTTCCGGCCTGTCAATGGGCGATGAAGTGCTGCGCCATCCGCTGGGCATACTCAAGGATGGCCGCCCGGTGGAGATCAGCGGGCCGGTGGAGTCCACTGCAACCAGCAAACTGGCCCATCGTTCCAAGAACCCTGACTCATAAGGTCGAATTCGATGTTTCTTTCCGAGTTCAGCATCAAGCGGCCGGTGGTCACGGTGGTGATCGCCCTGGCGCTCATGGTGTTCGGCTATTTTGCCCTCACCCAGTTGCGCACCAACCAGATGCCCGATGTTCAGCCGCCGGTGCTGGTGGTGAGCATTCCCTATCCCGGCGCGTCCCCGGAAACGGTCGAACGTGAAGTGCTGAATCGCATCGAGGATTCGCTGTCCAGCATCTCCGGCATCGATGAGCTGCGTTCCTACGCGCGCGACAGTTTCGGCACCATCGTGGTGCAGTTTGAATTCCACAAAAACCTGATTGAAGCAGCGCAGGAAATCCGCGATGCCATCGCTACCGTGCGCGACAAGCTGCCCACGGAGATGAAGGAGCCATACCTGCAGCGTATGGACCCGAATGCCCAGTCGATTCTCAACATTTCGCTGCACAGCGAGACGCTGACGCAAATGGAACTTTCGCGCATAGCCGACCAGGTGATTGCTCGGGAGTTGCGCACCGTGCCGGGCGTGGCCCTGGTTGAACTGCGTGGCGAGCTGGTCCGGGAAATGACCGTATTCCTCGACAGTTCCGCCATGCGCGAAGCCAATGTTTCGGTGATGGACGTGCTCAATGCGCTGCGGGCGCAGAATCTTGCCGCGCCTGTCGGGCATGTCCAGCAGGGGCTGGAGGAGCAAAGCATCCGGCTGCTCGGAAGGCTGCAGGATGCCACCGACTTTGAAAGCGTGGTCATCAAGCAGATGGGCGACGCTTCAGTGCGCCTCGGCCAGGTGGCACGGGTGGAGGATGGCCATGCCGAACAGCGCACCTATTCGCTGCTCGATGGCGTGCCTTCGGTGGGCATTGCCGTCACCAAGTCGCGCGAGGCCAGCACCATCACGGTGACGGACGACCTGCTGGCTGCGCTGGATGAACTGAAGCCGGAACTGCCTGCCGGCGCCGAGATTACCGTCGTTTTCAATGATGGCGAGTGGGTTCGCAACTCGCTGCGGAACGTCATCGAAGCCCTCACGGCCGGCGCGCTGCTGACCATCCTGACGGTGTACATTTTCCTCAACTCCTGGCGTTCCACCATCATCACCGCCACGGCGTTGCCGACCTCGGTGCTGGGCGCGTTCATCGCTGTGTGGGCCTGTGGCTTCACTCTCAATTTCATGACCCTGCTGGGGCTCAGCCTGGCGATTGGCGTGCTGATCGATGATGCCATCGTGGTGCGCGAAAACATCGTGCGGCACATGGAAATGGGCAAGGACAAGCTCACCGCTTCACGTGAAGGCACGCGCGAAATCGGCCTGGCGGTGATGGCCACCACCTTTGCCATCGTTGCGGTATTTGTGCCGGTGGCTTTCATGGAAGGCATGCCGGGCCAGTGGTTCAAGCCCTTCGGCCTGACGGTTGCGGTATCGGTGCTGGTATCGCTGTTCATCAGCTTCAGCCTGGACCCGATGCTGTCGGCGTACTGGGGCGACTCACACACCGGAAAGCCCAAACATGGCCCGCTGGGCCGGCAGCTGGAGCGGTTCAACAACTGGTTTGACCGCCAGGCGCAGGGTTATTCACGGGTGATCGACTGGGCCCTGCATCACCGGGTATCCATGTGGTTGCTGGCCTTTGGTTCGCTGTTCGGCGCCCTGGCGATGATCGCAACCCAGTCTGTGGGTTCCAGCTTCCTGCCGCAAACCGACAATGGCGCCATCATCATCGAAGTGAGGGCGCCGTCCGGCTCCAGCCTGGATTACACCCGCATCAAGGCGGAACAGGCGGCTTCGCTGGCGCAAGTGCTGCCGGAAGTGGAATATGTCCAGACCACCGTCGGCGCGGATGGCAACATCAGCAAGGCCGAGATCAATATCGATTTGATCAAGCAATCCGAACGCGAACGCAGTGCCCGTGAAATTGCCCAGGGGCTGCGCAGCGAGATCCAGCGGCTGGTCGGCGCTGAATACACCATCATCGACGAACTGAACAATGGCGCGCAGAAGCCGCTGCAGATCCAGTTCCGCGGGCCGGACAGCCGCAAGCTGAACGAGTTGGTCAGCCAGTACATGGAAGAGCTGAAGCGCGTGGAAGGCGCCGTGGATGTCGGCCTGTCCACCCAGGAACCCAAGCCCGAACTGCAGGTGAAAGTGGACCGCGGACTGGCTTCCAGCCTGGGTATTTCCATGAGCGACGCGGCAAACGCCCTGCGCGTGGCGTTTGCCGGCGTGGAAGTGGGTGACTGGGTGGATCCGACCGGCGAGACGCGCAATGTGGCAGTGCGCTTGTCGCCGGAAGACCGCCTCGCTGCTGAAGACCTGGAAACCCTGCCCATCGTGGCGATTGGCGATACCATCGTGCCGCTGAAGCAGATTGCCACCGTGACCATGGGCGAAGGCCCCGCCGCGATCGAACATTACAACCGGGAAAACACCATCGCCGTTACCGCCAACGTGGAAGGCCGCAGTTTCGGCGAAGTGTTCAGCGACGCCATGGCATTGGCCAAAGCCATGGATTTCCCGCCGGGTTACGACCTGGTGGTGGGCGGCGCCGGCCGAGACCAGCAGGAAGTGTTCGGCAGCATGCTGCGGGCGCTGGGCATCGCGGTAATGCTGATGTACCTGATCCTGGTGGTGCAGTTCCACAGCTTCCTCACGCCCATCGCCATCATGTTGTCGCTGCCGCTGTCGCTGATAGGCGTGGTGCTGGCGCTAAAGTTCACCGGCGCAACGCTGAACCTGATGAGCCTGATCGGCGTGATCATGCTGA
>CBFGWJ010000352.1:0-3315 GCA_965652335.1 uncultured Gammaproteobacteria bacterium
AGCCGTTCCTGGCTCGATCGCCTGGCGGCGCGTTTCCAGCGGCTGCCGGCCCGCAGCACAGTACTTGACCCTGCTGTCCTGGTGTTGCAGGAAGAACTCTGGCAGCACCGGATTTTGCCGACTCCGGCAGTTGCCGCTCTGGGCCCGGATTATGTCGACCTCTTGCCGCTGCTGTTTGAACGGGACGAGGAACGCATCGCGGCCGCGTTTCTTCCCGAGGCGCTGTTACGGCTGGAGCACAGCGCCAGCCGGGTGTGGATGCAGGCCACCTCCCTCGCCGCCGCGAACCAGAGCCTGGCTTTGGCATTGCAGCAATTGAGCCCAGACTGGTTTGACCCCTGGACTGCTGCCGAACCCCCGGCACGATCTTCTGAAACCGACCAGCCAACCGATCTCGATGCGCATTTCCAGTCGGTGCGGGTGATGCTGGGTTCGCTGGTGCTCGCAGAGCCGCCCGACCTGTTGCGCTACAAACGGCTGGTATTCAACCTGCACCGCGCTTTGCCCGAATTGCAGGGCAGTGACATCCGCACCGCCCAGCAACTGCTGCGCCTGGTGGTATCAGTGGACGGCCTGTATGCCGGCCAATACCTGGAGTTCAGCCAGAGCCTGCTGTGGATTGCCGCTGACATGCTGGACATCCGCGCGCGCGAAGAAGAAAGCGATGTCCGCATGGCCTCATTGCTCGCCACGTTCCTGCCGCAACTTTCGAACTACCTGGCGCGTTCCTTCAGCGAGGTTGATTCGCGTATCAATGCCAACCTTGCTGCCGTGTTTGACGTGGCGCAGGAGTTGCAAAGCGGCGAGCCGGTCACCCGCCGGTTGGCCATGCTGCAGTCGGAACTGGCGGATGCCATTGCCCAGCTGGTGTTGCTGGCCCCGGACATGGGTTTCTATTTCAACCAGCCGGTGAGGGACCAGATACGCGAAGAGATAGACATCTGTATTTCGCTGATGGCTGACCGCGATGAAGAAGGCCGTCCCAAGCTCACCCGCGAACAGTTCGATGGCTGCATGGCATCCATGCTGGATTTTGCTGAAACCGAATTGCGCAGTGCCGAACTTTCCGGTGACCGAAGCGGGCCCTTTGCCGTGGACCAGGTGGCGCGTGAACTGGAGCTGATCCCCGCGCAACGGATCAATTACCTGTTGGGATATCTTTACGAGCGGTCACCATCTCCCTGTCCCGAGATCAGCCAGCCCTTGCCCAATCCACTGGACTGGTCAACTCTTTCCGCCATGATGACCTGGTTCTCATTGCAGGCGCCGGTGTTCATGCAGACGCCGGACAATGAGGCGCGCATTCACCGCATGCAGGCGATTGGCGAAAACCTGATGCAGGTGATGTCCCGGCAACTTGACTGCCTCAGCGGCGCGGCAACCGGCCGCTCGGACCCGGTCAGCCAGGTGCTGGCCGAATACCGGGAAGCGCTGGAGAGCCTGGTGGGTGGAATTCGCGAGGCGGAGCTGGAGTTTCGTGAGATGCGCTTGCAGCCGGGTGCCGATGTGGTGTTGAGCGGCTCGGCGAACCAACGCACGGCCTACCGTACCGAGGGCCTGAGCATCGGGCCCTGCGATACTGAAACGACGTGCGAAATGACCCAGTCCCTGGAAGCCACGCGGGCACTGGTCGGGTTGTTTCCCGACCCCTACCTGCTGGCCGACCAAACCGGCATGGGCAAAATCGAAATCTGCTACGACAATACCGCGTGGGTTGAGCGGCGCGCCGAGCGGGTTCGTCCGGATGACCCCAATGTCGCCAATTACTTCGGGCGCCTGAGCTTTGAGCTGAGGGGGCGGTACCACGAAGGCTCGGAAACCCGCGATGTATTCGGGGCGGTTTTCGTCAGCCCGGAGGAACACAATTACCTGATCGCCGAGGCGTCTGACGAGGTCCTTCGGGATGACTGCCCGGTGGAATGGGTGGGCACACGCATTGTTACCAAAAGGACCGACAAGGAGGGATTACTGGTCGTCCCGAACCGGCTCACCTACCTGGCGGCATCGCGCTCCCGGCCATCTGAACTGATGAATGCCAACTGGAGCAAAGGCGAAGAATGGCGCGACCGGTTCATCACCGGGCAGGGCGTGGAAGCCCTGGTTTTTGAAGGCGACAAGGGTATCCAGGAGCGACTGGGGCAACACCTGCGCAGTCTGTACCAGGCTGAACAGCAAGCAATTTACGGTGGCATGCTGCGGTCCACCCTGGCTGGACAGGATGAGGATTTCCGCATGTTGAATTCCCTGCTCAACCGGGTTTCGACGTTCAAACTGCTGTTGCAGGCCCAGCTGATGCTGTTCTATCCGGAAACGATGCTGGATTCCGATGATGTTCGTGCGATGTTGGCCGGGCAGAGCGGGCTGCTGGATGAAAACCTCATTCGCCGGTTTCGTTCCGGCAATGCGGCCATCAGCGAGATTCACCAGGCCGGAATGGCCCGGTTGGACCGATTCCAGGCGCTGTGGAAACAACAACCCGAATCAGTGGTTCGTTCGGGTTCAGTCCCGGTCAGCCTGGCGCATGCCATGGCCCGCCTGAGCTACGTGGACCGGCTCTATTTCAACCAACCCGCGGACAGCCTTCGCGTGGTTGCAGGCCCGCCGGGAGATGGAACGGTGTCGCTGGTCCAGGCTGAAAGCGCCACGGAATGAGTCGAGGGCTCCGGATTAACCCGCATCGCTCGATGATTGCCGGGAATAGCCGGCGAACCATCCGCAATAGGCCAGCGCCAGCACGATCTGGATGATGGCCGGGATGCGCTGGGCGGGATTGCTCCAGGCTTCCATCACGCCAATCACGAAATACAGGACGGCCAGGAACCCGCCCCAGGTCATGCTGCGCATGCGTCCGGCCGCGATCCCGGCCAGTGGCAGCAGCAGGGGGAGAGCCGCGACCACCGCCAGTATCCAGTTCTGTGAACCCCAGGGTTGGGGCAGCAGGCCGTGCCAGATGATCTGCAACAGCAGCAGCGCCAGGTAACTGGCGAAAACCGCACTTTTCCGCATCAGCGGTTCAACCGCACGGCGATGTCCGCAACCCGCCTGCCCAGGGCGCGGCACAGCGCAATCTCATCATTGTCCAGTTCACGATTGCCTTCCCAGCCGGAATGGTGGCTGGCGCCGTAGGGCGTACCTCCGCCTTGAGTATGGATGACGCCGCTTTCGGTAAACGGCAAGCCCACCAGCACCATGCCGTGGTGCAGCAGCGGCAGCATCATGCTGAGCAGGGTGGATTCCTGGCCGCCATGCAGCGCGGCAGTGGAAGTGAATACCGCCGCGGGTTTTCCCGCCAGGGTGCCGGAGAACCACTCGGCC
>CBFGWJ010000353.1:0-3299 GCA_965652335.1 uncultured Gammaproteobacteria bacterium
GGCCCGAAGCCCAGGCCATCGACATGTACTGCATGGCGGAAATCGCCGCGCGAACGGGCGTGGAAATGGAGGCGCTCACCGGCCTGAATGTGGCACTGCTGACGCTCTGGGACCTGATCAAACCCGTTGAACCCGCCCTGGAAATCACCCGTGTCAGGCTGTTGTACAAATCGGGTGGCAAAAGCGGTGTGTGGCAGCATTCCGAATCGCTACCCGTTGAAGTGCGGGATTGGTTGTAAAAAGCAGCCTTGCTGTCGCTTTTCGAGGCGTCATTCACCAGCGCCACTCGCTCCGGAAAATGCCCGGCATGCATCATCCAGGAATTTCCGCCGAAGTTTATGGACCAATCCGGCATTCTTGGCTTTTTGCACCGGTTCCAACCCATTAGAATGCACCCTGGATTACAACCAGGTTTGAAGCATTTTGGAACATTACGACGTCGTTATCATTGGTGGGGGCCTGATGGGGTGCTCCAGCGCCTATTTCCTCGCCCGCAATCCGGATTTCCAGGGCCGCATCCTGGTGTTGGAGAAGGACCGCAGTTACCAGCAGTCCGCCTCGGCATTGTCCACCAGCGGCTTCCGGCAACAGTTTTCCACGGCTGTCAACATCAGGTTGTCGCGCTTTTCCATCGAGTTCATTCGCGAAGCCAACCAGCAACTTTCCCGCGACGGCGAGTCGCCGGGCATAGAGCCGGTTGAAGCCGGGTATCTCTACCTGGGTACTGCCGATGCGGTGCCGGCCTTCATCGAGAACAACCAGCTGCAGCGGTCACTGGGTGTTGATGCGGTGCTGCTGGAGCCCGCGGAAATACACGCGCGGCTGCCTTGGCTGAACCTGGAAGACGTGGCCATTGGCTCGCTGGGTTTGTCCGGCGAAGGCTGGATGGACGGTTACCTGTTCATGACGGCATTCGGCCGCAAGGCGCAGCAACTGGGCGTGAGCTTCGCATACGAGCAGGTCGAATCCCTGGCGAATTCCGGCCAGGATGGGTTCAGCATCAAGCTGGCCTCCGGACGGCAAGTGACTGCCGATCATGTAATCAATGCGGCCGGCACCCGCGCGCCCGCGATTGCGAAAATGCTGGGTGTCGAGTTGCCGGTGGCTGCGATCAAGCAATGCGTTTACCTGTTCGACAGCCCGTTTGACATCGGCAAATCACCTTACATTTTCACGCCCGATGGCGTGTTCTTCCGGCGCGAAGGCAGCGGCTATCTTGCCGGGCTGAGCATCGGCAAGGAGCCGGCGACGGTTGCCGTGGACGATTTTGAAATGGACTTCGAAGTGTTCGAGGAAGAGCTGTGGCCGAAGCTGGCATTCCGTGTGCCGCCATTTGAAGAGCTGCGCCTGCGCACCGGCTGGGCAGGGCACTACGACATGAGCATGTTCGACCGCAACCCGTTCATTGGGCGTGTTCCGGGCGTGGACAATTTCTACGTCGCAACGGGTTTCAGCGGCCACGGCATGATGCAGTCACCGGGTGTTGGCTGCGCCCTGTCGGAACTGGTTTGCTATGGCGACTACCGCACGCTGGATCTGTCCGAGCTCGGCATCCAGCGCCTGCAGTCGGAACAGGCCAACGTTGAACGGATTCAGTACTGAGTAAAACCAACCGGTTTTTACCCGGAAGCAGCCTCAGCCAGGGCCAGCACCCGTTGCGCCTGGTTGACATGCAACCGTTCGATCATGCGCCCGTCCACCACGATGACTGAATGCCCGGAAGCGGGCTGCTGCTGCCAGGCATCCACGATGGCCCGGGCCTCGGCCACTGCTTCCGGGCCTGGCGTGAAGGCGCGGTTGCAGGACTCCACCTGCTGCGGGTGAACCAGGCTTTTGCCGTCAAAACCCAGCTCAAAGGCCTGCCGGCACTCGGTTTCGAAGCCCTGTTCATCCTCCAGCCGGGTGAACACGCCGTCGATCACGTCCAGCCCATGCGCGCGGGCCACCAGCACGCAGTGGCTGAGGATGTGCGCAAAATTGCCGCGTCCCGGCTTGCGCTGCATGCGGGTTTCCAGCGCGAGGTCTTCAAGGCCGAGCACGAATGCGCGTATGGCCGGGTCGGCCACGGCAATCGCGGACAGGTTCAGCACGGCCGCCGCGGTTTCCACCATCATCCAGAGCGCGGGGCTGGCTTCACTGGCCGGCCCGAGCAGGGCGCGACAAACGTGAATGTCCTGCGCCGTCCTGATTTTCGGCAGCAGTATTCCGTCGACCGTGCAGTTCCTGATCGCTCGAAGGTCGGCTTCAGCAAAGCCGCTGCCAGGATGATTGATGCGCACCACGCGCTCCTGGCCATTGCTGCCATATTGCTGCAGGAAGGAAACCAGTTGCTCCCGGGCTTCCTGCTTTGCGTGGGGCGCCACCGAATCTTCCAGGTCAAAAATCACGCAATCGGCCGGCAGGGTAAGCGACTTTTCCAGCGCGCGTGGCTTGTTGGCCGGAACATACAGAACGGAGCGTCGTAGCTTCATGGCGTGCTCTTCAGAATTCGGGTAATCCCGGTCCATTATGAAGCAAGCCGGGCGGTAGCCTGCATCGCGAGTCGGCCCTGCGTATCCACCGCCTGAAGGATGACCGAGTCTTTTCCTTCCGGCTTGCCATGAATCGTGAACGGCTTCCCCTCGACCAGCGGTTGCCTGGCCCTGAATTGAAACGCCGCCAGGCGCCGGCCCGCCGGATCCTCGCCAATCAATTCGCCAGCCGGCTCGCCGGCCATTCCGTCGGCCATACCGGCCAGCAGGGTGGCAGTGAGCGGAGCCTGCACCAGCAGCCCCGGGTAGCCTTCATGCTGCACGGCATAGTTGCGATCAAAGTGAATGCGGTGTGTGTTGCCGGTCAGTGCGGAATAGCGGAACAGCATCACGCTGTCAGGCTGGATGGTTCGGCTTAAGGTACTGTCATGGTCCGGCTGCAAGGCCTTGTCCTGCGTGGTGCCGGTTGCGGGAGCATCCACATAAACCAGGGTTTGGGTTTCGCTGATGCAAAGCTCATCCGCCACCCGGTACTCGTGCGCCACCGTGACAAAAACCAGCGGCCCTGCAGAGCCCTGCTTGAGTTCCACCGAGTTGACACGCGAGCGCTTCTCCACCGTTTCCCCGAGGTAAAGGGGCGCATGGAATTGCATTTCACCGCTGGCCCACATGCGCCGCCGGAACGGCACCGGCGGCAGGAATGTGCCACGCAGGGGATGGCCATCGATGCCCAATTCCGCTGGCCTGGGATGCGGCGTGAAGTAAACCCACTGCCACAGCGGCGGCAGAGCATCGCCCAGGGTGGGACGCGATGGATGGTCCAGCAGG
>CBFGWJ010000354.1:0-3289 GCA_965652335.1 uncultured Gammaproteobacteria bacterium
CTCAGCGAACACTGCTCGCATTGTTCACGCCGCTCTGAAGAGGCCGAGCGTGATGTCAGTGAACGCCTGAAGTGCGTGTTCATGGAACGCCACATCGGTGATGTGTTCCGTGGCCAGGTGACCGGCGTGACCTCGTTTGGCCTGTTCGTGGAATTACTTCAGAACCGCACATCCGGGCTGGTTCATATCACCTCCCTGCCGAATGATTATTACCATTTCGACCCGGTGTCACACCGCCTGACCGGCGATCGCGCCGGCCGCGTGTTCCAGCTGGCGCAGCGCCTCAAGGTGAAAGTGGCTGGCGTCAACATCGACGATCGCAAGGTGGATTTCACCCTGGCGGAATGAGCGGGCAGGCATGACGCACAGGAAGCCGGAATACCTGATCGGCATTCACCCGGTTGCCGCCGCGCTGGAGCAGGGCAGGCTGCAGGTCGACCGCCTGCTGCTGGCCAAAGAAACCCAGAATCCCCGCGCCCGGGAATTGGAGCAACAGGCCCGGCAGCGCGGCATCAAGGTGGAGCAGGTTCCCAGGCGCGAGCTGGACCGGCTCAGCGACGGTGAGCGCCACCAGGATGTGTTGGCGGAATTTTTGGCAGCCAACAGCTGGTCTGAGAGCGATCTGCCGCGCCTGCTGGAACGCATTGGAGGTACGCCGTTGGTGTTGGTGCTGGATGGCGTTCAGGATCCGCACAACCTGGGTGCCTGCCTGCGTACAGCCGAAGCCGCCGGCGTGAACCTGGTGATCCTGCCGAAAGACAAATCAGCGGGCCTGACGCCGGTGGCGCGCCGCGCCGCCGCGGGCGCCGCGGAAGTGCTGGATATCGTGTTCGTTACCAACCTGGCGCGGGTGTTACGGTTGCTGAAAGAGCACGGCATCTGGCTGGCAGGCACGGCCGATGAGGCGGCACAGGATCTCTACCAGTCTGACCTGAAAGGACCGCTGGCGCTGGTGATGGGCAGCGAAGGACGGGGACTGCGCCGCCTGACCGCGGAATTGTGCGACTACCTGGTGAGTATCCCCATGGCAGGTTCGGTCAGCAGCCTGAATGTCTCGGTGGCAACCGGCGTGTGCCTGTTTGAAATCCTGCGGCAAAGAAACAGCGCCTGAAGCGCAGGTGATGTCACCGGCTCAGAAGGCTCAGCCGCGGGTGATCTCCGCCGACAACTCATCCAGGTAATCGCGCATGACTTGCGCGCGCCTCTCCGCTTCCGATCGGCCCGCGGCGGTTTGCATCATGGACGGCAGTTTGAACAGCTTGTTGTAGAAGTGATCGATGGTGAATTGCCCGTCATCCGGTTCGCGTTCGTTGCAGAACGGGTCGTCGAGGTGAAACAGCGGGCGATTGAGCCTGCCGCCCACCAGCAGGCAACGGGCGATACCGATGGCGCCCAGTGAATCCAGCCGGTCACCGTCCTGTACCACGCGCGCTTCCAGGCTGCGGGCCGGAATGGCGGCGGAAAAGCTGTGCGCTTCGATGGCATGTGCCACTTCCGGCAGCTTGTCGGCCGGATATTCCAGGGTTTGCAGGAACTCCACCGCGGCTTCCGCGGCCAGTTGCGAGCCTTTTGAACGCAGCGGGCTGTCCTTGGCAACCGCCACGCAGTCATGCAGCCAGGCGGCGGGTAGGGTGATCCAGGCGTCGGCCGATTCTTCCGCCGTGAGCCAGGCCACATTGCGCACCACGCGCCGCACATGACCGATGTCATGGCCGGCATCGGCCGGGATCACGCCGGCGACGAATGCGGCACAATGGTTTTCCAGTTCGGGCAGCGTCATGGGAATGTCAACCGGTCAGGATGATTTGCCACGACGGGCCTTGCCGCCCGGACGGCGTCCACCACCCGCCGGTGATCCCGGTTTGGACACGGTTGCCTTGCCGCTCCGCCGACGGGACTTTTCCATATCCGCGCTGCGCACGGTTTGCTTGCCCCGTCCGGTTCGCCGACCGCCGCCTTTACGGCCTGGCCAACCGCGTTCCAGCGCATCGCCACTGGCCGCTCCCCGGCCTGGCCTGGCATTTTCCCGGCCACCCGGAACTGCCACCACCACAGGTTTCAGCGTGAGCTCCGAAGCCGCCGGTGGCAACCCGACATCCTCACGCAACACCTGGTGTTCACGCGCGCTGATTTCATGCCAGTGACCGACCTTCAGGCCTTTGGGCAACATGGCGGCGCCGTAACGCACCCGTTTCAGGCGGCTGACCATATGCCCCAGGCTTTCCCACAGGCGCCGGACTTCCCGGTTGCGACCTTCCAGCAGCGTCACCTGGAACCACTGGTTGGCCGATGCCCGTGCCGGATTCGTGCCGGACGCCGCCTTTGACTTTGTCGCATCGGGTTTACCCCAGGCCGCTGCGTCCGGGCCGCCCATGCGGCGCACATCGTTGAAATGGGCCGGTCCGTCCTCCAGCTCCACGCCATTCTTCAACTGCTCCACCTGCTCGTCGCTGACCAGGCCACGAATGCGGCAGACATATTCGCGATCCACCCGATTGGAGGGATGCATCATGGCATTCGCCAGTTCACCGTCGGTGGTCAGCAACAACAGGCCGGTGGTATTGATGTCCAGGCGGCCGATGGCCACCCAGCGTGCGCCCTTGAGCCTGGGGAGACGGTCAAAAACGGTGGGCCTGCCTTCCGGGTCTGATCGGCTGGTGATCTCACCTTCCGGCTTGTTGTAAATCAGGCTGCGGTGTTGCGAGGATCCGGCAACCACGCGCCATTCCCGCTCGCCCCATTGCAGGCGGTCGCCGATCGCAACCGTCTGGCCCAGGCTGGCCGCAGCACCATTGAGCTGGATTTCGCCGCTGTCGATGTGTTGCTCCAACGCCCGGCGTGATCCCAGGCCTGCTGACGCCATGATCTTCTGCAATCGTGGCGGTTGGGCCTGGGCGGCTTCGGCGGGTTGCTTGCCCGCGCTGTCGGCAGCGCGGTTCGTTTGGCGCTTGCCGGCTGGGGGTCGGCTTTTCCGCCGGGCTTCCTTCGCATCAATCCGCTTGCCGGGACGCTTGCCGTCGCCTTTGGCCTGCCGTGAATCAGGACGATTCTTCATCACGGTTGCTCAGGGTTGCTTTTCATCAGTGTCTTCAGGGGTTTCCTGCGCGGCAGATGAGCTCGATTCCGTTAACGCAGCCGCCCGGTCCTGCCCGTCGTCCTCATCATCATCATCGTCATCGTCATCATCGTCATCGTCATCATCGTCATCGTCTTCTTCGTCATCATCGTCGTCATCGTCATCATCGTCGTCGTCATCGTCGTCATCGTCATCATCATCGTCGTCATCGTC
>CBFGWJ010000355.1:0-3284 GCA_965652335.1 uncultured Gammaproteobacteria bacterium
GTGCACAGCGCCATCAACCAGGCCATTGCCGCGGTTTCGCGCAGCCCGAAACTCCCCGCTTTGGACGCCCCCGCCACGCCCGAGCATATCCTGATGTGCCTGCACCACGCAGCGGAAAATTCCTGACCCTGGGGGCTTCATTGGCCCATTCCTGATATTGTTTTTTGTATACAATGGTCGGAGACATCCAGCCAAGCAGGAACAAAAAACATGCGCAGATCGATGAACTCCATCCGTCCCCGTTTTGAGGACTACAGGGAAAAGTATTCCGACCGTTTGCACATGGAGCGCCACGACGGCGTCATCGAGGTGCGCATGCATACCGATGGCGGCCCGGTGGTCTGGGGCCTGGAAATGCACCGCTGCCTGTCGCAGGCCTGGTTCGACATCGGCAACGACCCGGAAAACCAGGTGATGATTCTCACCTCCACCGATCCGTACTGGATTGGCGTGGTGGATGAGGAGGAAGAAACCGACCTGCCGTTCGATTACAACAACTACTACCGCGAGGCCACCAAGCTGGTGGAAAACCTGGTGTTTGAAGTCGACATTCCGACCATTGCCGCGGTCAATGGCCCGGGCTACCACACCGAGCTCGCCCTGCTGTGCGATATCACGCTCTGCAATGAAGATGCCGTGTTCCAGGACGGGCACTTCCTGATCGGCTTCGTGCCGGGCGATGGCCAGTTGCTGGCTTTCCAGGAGTTGATTGGCGTGAAGCGTTCCAGCTACGCGCTCTACACCGGGCAGAAAATCGACGCGCAAACCGCGCTGGAGTGGGGACTCGTCAATGAAGTGGTGCCGCGCGAGCAGTTGCTGGACCGCGCCCGCGAACTGGCCGCCACCATCATGAAGAAGCCGCGTTCAACCCGCTGCCTCACCCACCAGTTGCTGATGCGGCCGTGGAAGCAGCGCCTGATCAATGATTTCCAGGCGCACATCACCCACGAAGGCTTCGATGTGCACGTAGCGGCACCCATGCACCAGCTGAACGCGGTGCGGGAAAGCTGGAAAGGGAAAAAACAGGAATGAAAAAGCCGCCGGCTCGAAAGAGCCGGCGGCATCGACTGGCCGGAATCAGAAGTCGCGGTAGGAAACCGTGATTCCGTAAGTACGGGGCGGGCCGTACTGGGTAGGATTGGAGCCGAGGAACGGTGGTGCCGGCCCAATGTTCAGTACATCAGCTTCCTCAGTGAGGTTGCGTCCCCACACGGCAACTTGCCAGCGGTCATTGGCTGAATACCAGGCGGCCTGGGCGCCGAAAATGTTGGTGCCCGGGCGTTCGAATTCTGGCAGGTTGGCCAGGTCATTATAGATTTCGCTGCGTCCGCGCCAGTCGGCGCGCAGTGAAATTCTGGAACCGTTTGACAGCGGAATATCCAGGTTGGCCACCATCGTGCCGGTCCATTCCGGAACGTTGTTGGGCCGGTTGCCGCTCAGGTCCTGCCCGGGAGGCGGTCCGGGTTCCAGGCGCAGCACCGTGTTCTTCAGTTCAGCATCCAGAAAAGCAGCATTGCCACTGATGCTGAAGTTGTCAGTCAGCTGCCAGGCGTAGTCGAGTTCGAGGCCCAGCACATCGGATTCCGCCGCATTGTCGATGGCCTGGGTGGCAAAGCCGCCGGGGCCCAGCCGGAATACGTTCACCTGCTGGTCCTCATACTGGGTGTAGAACACCGTGGCGTTGAGGCGCAGCTGGTCGACCCATTCGGACTTTATGCCCAGTTCATAATTCAGCGCCGTTTCCTCATCGTAGGGCAGCACGGCTTCCTGTGGCGCCTGTGGCTCACCGTTGTAGCCACCGGTTTTGTAGGCTTCGGAAATCTTGCCGTAGACCATCAGGTCGTCGCTGACATCGTATACAAGCGTGCCCTGGTAACTGACGTGATCCCAGCTGTCACTGGCCCTGGCGTTGTCAAATCCCAGCGTACAACGGCTGGTGGGATTGGCCGATTGGGCTGCGCAGGAAGTTGATGGATCGTTCGGGTCAGGCCAGTTCGCCGGCACATCAGCCAGGAAGTTGGATACCGGGCCATCAAAGCCGGTGCCGTTGTGGCTGATCACGAAGTCCTTGTGGTCGGATGAATAGCGCAGGCCAACCGAACCGTGAAGGCGGTCGGTGAAGTTGTAATTGAGTTCACCAAAAATACCGTAGCTGTCGGTTTCGTTGTAGGACACCGCCTGCACGGTCGTTGGCGAGAACGGCGGTCCAGGGCCGTAGACGGACAAGTCTTCCTGGAACCAGCGGCGTCCCTCGGTGCGGTCATGTTCATCATGCAGGTAGTAAAGCCCCACCAGCCAACCGAGTTCAGTGCCTGCAGCCAGGTTATCCAGGCGGATTTCCTCGCTGAACTGTTGTGAATCATTGCGCGCGATACTGAACTGGAGGTCGCGAGGTGTACCGGCTGCGTCCATGTTGTAATCGCCTGAACCGTCGATGAAGCCAGTGATCGAGGTCAAGGTCAGGGCTTCATTCAGTTGCCAGGTGACATGACCGGTGAGGTTGAATATTTCACGGTCCAGAAACAACGGCTCGCCCGGGTTGTACACCGTGCCGGTTGTGTCGTCCGATCCGGCATAGGCCGAGCCCGCTGTTTCCCATTCGTCACAGGGTTCGATGAAACCGGTGAATTCTTCCTGCACTACGGTGCAGTCACCGCCCTGGCGAACTGGCGCGCCGTCGTTGTCTTCGCTGTATTCAGCCTTCAGGTAAACCTCGAGGTCATCACTGGGATTGAACAGCAGGGATCCGCGAATGCTGATGTTTTCCTCGCTGCCCAGGTCAACCTTGCGAATCACATCGCGTGTGTACCCGTCGTGCGAAGTGTAGTGCAGCGCCAGGCGACCAGCCGCGCCTTCGCCAAAACCACCGTTGAGGAAAGCGTCCGCTTCCATCAGGCCATAGTTGCCAATTCCGCCGCGCACAAAGGATTCATATTCCTGGGTGGGGCGCTTGCTGATCAGCTGGATCAGGCCGGCGGTGGCGTTGCGGCCGAAAGACGTACCCTGCGGGCCGCGCAATACTTCCACGCGTTCCAGGTCAAAAAATTCCGCACCCTTGAGGTAATCCTTGGCGATCACAACTTCATCGGTGACCGTAAGGATGGACGGATCACCCGCCGCGCCTTCGGTCTGCGAACTGAGGCCGCGCATACTGTAGGCGTTCTGCATCTTGTTCAGCAGGGTGAAACTGGTGCCCGGCGACTTGTCGATCACATCCTTGATCTGGTCAATGTGCTGGGCTTCGAGGTAATCCGAATCCATCACATTCACCGCAATGGCAATGC
>CBFGWJ010000356.1:0-3277 GCA_965652335.1 uncultured Gammaproteobacteria bacterium
CGCAGGCCCAGCGCTGCCCAGTGGCCGAAGGCCATGAACACATTGCGCGTGGCGCGGGTGGGGTGCTTGTACCAGGGCCGCCAGGGACGCTTCATGGAGCCTGGAGGGCCGCTGGCATTCCAGGGAATATTGCCGTGGGTGTCGCAGAAGCGGATGCGGGTGAGTATGGCAGCAATCATGCGTTGCCGCTCAATACCCTCGCGGTTGGGTTTCCAGCCCCGGCCCTTGCCTTTGTTCATGCGTTCGAAAAACTCATGGC
Organism: uncultured Gammaproteobacteria bacterium; assembly: GCA_965652335.1. Taxonomy (GTDB): domain Bacteria; phylum Pseudomonadota; class Gammaproteobacteria; order Xanthomonadales; family SZUA-36; genus JAWXBM01. The sequence goes on from CBFGWJ010000356.1 coordinate 260, forward strand.
GCCGGTCAGTACGCAGCACCTGCTCTACTTCGGCGGCGCAGGCCAGGGTGTCGGCTTCGGTCCATTGCGGCACCACGCCGGCGTGTACCATCAGCAGGCTGTGTTCCGCGGATTTGAATGCCAGGGGTTGTTGCCGCAACCAGTGCATCAACGGTTCGCGGTCAGCGGCCTTGAGGATGGCGCGAAATTCCCGGTTGCGGCTGTTCCCGCTGGGAAAGCGGCTGTCATCCGCCAGCAGGTACAGGTCGTGGTTGCCCAGCGTCACCGTGACAGAGTCGCTGATGCCGCGCAACAGGCGCAGCACTTCAAGTGACTGGCCACCGCGATTCACCAGGTCACCGCAGGACCAGAGCCGGTCCGCAACCGGGTCGAAACTGATTTTCTCCAGCAGGCGCTGCAGGGCGTCGTAGCATCCCTGGATATCACCAATCAGGTAAGTGGCCATGGCTCTGTTGTTCTTGTCTGCATCCCTGCGCGCAATTTAACACAGGGTTTCAGCGCCGCGACAAACTGAAACTGGGAGAGCAGTGACCATCGACGCGGGCGTACCGAATGTCCCCAGGGTGATTGTCGCGTTCATCACTTGCGATGCTGCCGGGCCAGCCGGGATACTGTGCGCCATGAGCGAGCCTTCCACGCATCATTCCTTAAAGGCCGGCCTGAAGCAGGCTACCGGCCTGTTTCGCGCGCGACAGCACCAGCAGGCACTGCAATTGCTGCGGGAACTGGCGCAGCAGGAGCCCGACCAGCCCGAAGTGCTGCGCGCACTGGGTATCGGCCTGGTGCAGGTGGGACAGCCCGAAGCAGCTGAGCCGCACCTGCGCCGCGCAGCAGCGCTGCAGCCCGGCTCCGCCATGGCGGCCAGTGACCTGGCCGGCGTGCCGCTGAACCTGAACCGCTTCACCGAGGCGCTGGATATACTGCTGTCCGCCAGGCCCAAGCTGGAAACGCGCGCGGAACATGAAATCACGCCGCGCGACCGGGCCACCTTCTATTTCAACCTGGGGCGAGCATTCAAACAGGCCGGGCAAACCGCCGACGCCGAGCAGCCCTTACGCAGGACACTCGAACTGGTGCCACAGCATTATGCCGCGCTGATCGTTCTGGGCGATGTCTGCAAGGCGCTGGGCAAAGCCGGTGAGGCGGCCGCCTGTTACCGGCGGGCGATCGCCGTCAATCCCGCCGATGGCACCGGCTGGTGGTCCTTATCCAACCTCAAGGCCGGCAGTTTCAGCGATGCCGAATTCGAGGCCTTGCAACAGCAGTATGGCCAGCAGGGCCGCACAGCCCGGCAGCAAACCCTGTTTGAGTTTGCCCTGGCCAGCGCCCTGGACCAGCGCGATGACATCGACCGGGCATTTGCCCATTACCAGGCCGGCAACCGGCTGGCCAGCCAGCGTGAGCCCTGGGACCGCGCACAGTTCCGGAACTGGTTACACAGCCTGCAGCAGGTGGTTCAGGGTTCAGCCCACTTCAGGGGTGTGAAACAGCGCCCGGAAAGCTGGAGCGGGCCGCGCCCGATCTTCATCATTTCCCTGCCACGCTCCGGTTCGACGCTGGTGGAGCAGGTCCTGGCGGCACACAGCCAGGTCACGGCTGCCAGCGAGCTGCCGTGGGTTCCACAGCTGATCGGCGCGGAATCAGCCCGACAACCCTCAGGCCTGGTGAGCTGGATGGGGCAACTGGGTGCCGCCGACTGGTCCCGACTCGGCCGGGAATACCTGCACCGGTGCCAGATCTGGACTCGCGACACGCCGGTTTTCACCGACAAGCTACCGGGCAACCTGCCGTACATTGGCGCCATCCTGTCCATGCTGCCGGATGCCCTGGTGGTGGGCGTACGGCGTGAAGCCATGGATGTCTGCTGGAGCTGTTACCGGCAATTGCTGATGGGAGGTTCTGAATTCCTGTACGACCTGCGCAGCCTGGCGGATTACTGGCACGATTTTGAATCGCATATGGACTTCTGGGAGCAGTTTGCGCCGGAAAGGGTGAAGTCGGTGCAGTACGAAGACCTGGTGCTTGAACCGGAAACCCAGACGCGCCGGCTGCTGGAGTTTGCCGGGTTGGAGTTTGAACCCGCCTGTCTCAGCCCGCAGACTGCCCGCCGGGCGGTGAATACCGCCAGCGCCATGCAGGTACGCGAACCGATACACTCTCGCGGCGTGGGCCACTGGCAACGCTATGCCAGACACCTGGGCGAGTTGCAGGCTGCGTTGCAGCAACAGCCCTGAGGGCTGTTGGCGGGAACACCGGCCCGGCAATCTCAGTGCAGGGATTCAGGCGCCGCCAGCACGAACTCCGGGATCGGCACCTTGAAGCGCTGGCCGGTATCAGTGGTGAATTCGTAACTTCCGGCCATGGAGCCATTGCGTGTCGGAATCAATGCACCGCTGGAATAGGTGAACGACTCACCCGGTTCCAGTCGGGGCGTCTGGCCCACCACGCCCTCGCCGTACACCTCTTCAATCTGGCCATTGCCATGGGTGATGATCCAGTGCCGGTTCAGCAGGCGCACCGGTTCGTGCATCCGGTTGGTGATGGTGATTTCGTAGGCAAAGGCGAAGCTTCCCTGTTGCTCACCTAGAAACAAAGGCTGGGGAATGATATCCACCTGTTGCATCGCGCATTCCACTCCGTATTTGTGTCAGGGATTGACGGCCATAACCCAGTTTAGTTCATCAGCCGTGAAATGGCGGCGAAGTCGGCCAGCCCGAGCATTTCGGGCCGCAAGCCCGGGTCGATGCCCAGCGCCTCGACCTGTTCCACGCCGACCAGGCCCTTGAGGCAGTTGCGCAGCGTCTTGCGGCGATGGTTGAACACCTGGGTTACCAGTTGCTGAAATTTTTTCATATCGGGAACATCCACCGGTGGCACGGAATGCGGCACCAGCCGAACGATGCTGGATTGCACCCTGGGCGCCGGCGAAAACGCGCCCGGCGGAACATCGAACAGGCGCGTGACCTCGCAATGATATTGGCACATGATGGCCAGCCGCCCCCAGGCCTTGCTGCCGGG
>CBFGWJ010000357.1:0-3271 GCA_965652335.1 uncultured Gammaproteobacteria bacterium
CGAAGCGTGGCCAGGGCAGGAATACACTCAGGATCACCATCGCGAAGTAAAGTACCGCTGAAGTTACCGCATAGGTGTGCAGCAGGTCGGATGTCTGCTCCGAAATGCCGATGGCCAGTGCCACGGCACGCCCGCCAATCAGCCACACAAAGGACCAGAACAACGACCGGCTTCTGAAGCCCACTGCAATGGCCAGCGCAAAGACGCCATAAAAGAGAGCCAGGCCCAGGATTGCCCCCCACCGAACCCCGGAAGACTGGGCTTCCACCGCCATTGAGGCGAGAAACACGCCCGCATGCGTCAGGATCAGCTCCATGACAAAAATTCCCACGCCGCGGTTTACCCAGGCGCCATCTTCAATGGCCAGGGGATTGCGCCACACGCGCCAGAGATGATGCGACATCACCAACGCGGGAATCGCGAATGCGACTGCCATCAGCCATTGGGCGTGTTGCTCAAGCATGGTTCCGGGACTGATCTATTCTGGTGCGAATTATAGGCGCATGCCAATTGGATGAAGGCATTGCGATCCTCTTTGTAGCCTGTCCAGCATAAGACTGGGCCATGCCTGCTATTCCCGCACCGCGATATCAAAGTGCAGCACTTCCTCACGGTTTCCAAGTTTGTCGTAGAGGGCAATTGCGGGCTGGTCCTCAACACCCGTATCGGCCTGCACAAAAATCACGTGCGCGCCCCGCAGGGCGGCGATTTCCTGCACGTTCCGAATCAGCGCCGTTGCCACGCCTTCACGCCGGTGTTTGGCGGCGACGGCCAGGTCATAGATGTAGATTTCGCTGCGCTCCTGTTCAAACTTGACCAACTCGTACGCTGCAATCGCGCCAACCACCTCAGCGGATTTCACCGCAACCAGGGCAATGAACTCATCGCGGCCGAGCAGTTTACGCAGGTAATCATCACTGGGCCTATTGGCGGTGTAGGTATCCATGTCATCGAATGCCTCACCGAAAGTACGCAACAAGCCATCCATCAACACGAGGTCATTGGCGGTGAGCAATCGAATCGTCAAGTCGTGACCCTCGGCGACTCTCTGCAAGGAACTTCCTGACTTGTCATCAATCCTCATGCCTCTCTCCGCTGGACTTTCAGTTTCGGCTTCCAGCAATTGACTGCAACAACCCCGGCGACCAACCGGCAACAAAGTGCCCAGAACCTGCTCTTGAGAGTGGCATCAGCGACCCGCAGATGTGAACACCCGCCCCGTCCTTACTTCGCCGGTATGCACGTGCCCTTGGTCATTTGCGAGCTCAGGTAACCGATCTTTTCACTTTCGGCGCCGGATTCTCTGGTTTCCCTGTATAGCTCGGCCCACTCCTTGCGCATTTGCGCCTCGGCCTCGAGGCAACTCGCAAGGTTGTCAAACACCAGGTCCGTCTTGATCGGCATGTTCATAACGATTGCTACAAGCACCCATTTCATGGCAATTCTCCAGATTGGAAGATCGAAAAGCATTTGACGTCAGAACTGAGGTAAACCCTGGCGCATGGCCCGAAGCCGATTCTACCCTGACCCGATCATTCAGGCAGCCCCAGCCAAGGGCGCTGCGCAATCCGCTTGATTCCCAGGCGGTAATTCGTTGTACTGGCACAAATAACATCCGGATCTGGAACCCACAGGTATTTTTTTCTCGGCACAGGGCAGCAGGCATTGGCTGCACAGAGGGTCATAACGCCATGGAAACTGAAAAACTCAATCGCCGCCTGCAGGTCATCGCCAACGTCGGGATCGTCGCAGGGCTGGTACTGGTGGGCGTGCAGCTGAAGCAGAACTCCGATCTGCTCAAGGTTCAACTGCTGTACGAAGAAAGCCAGCGTTCCATGAACATCGAAACCCTGGTAACGGGGGAAGAAGCCGGGCAGGTCTGGGCCAAGTCCATCACCGACCCGATGGAACTGACACTGGCCGAGCAGCGCGTGATGGAAGCCATGCTGTGGAGCTACATCGAGAACCTGCGCGCCACCCACATGCTGTCGGAGCTCGGCCTGCTGCGGAATGAGGAGTGGCGATTGCGGGTGGAGTCGGATTCAGCCTACTACATGGCCAACCCCTATGCCCGGGCCTGGTGGGAAAACTACAGCGGCGATGTGGACCTGCCGGTCGAGCTGATCGAACTGGTCAATAAACGCATGGCTGAAGTTCCATACAACTTCACCTCGGAATACATGGCCGCTATTCGTGACAAGCTGGCCAGCCAGGCATCCGAATCACCGTTGAGCCCTGGCGCGTCCGACAGCGCCGAAACCGCTGCGCTCGAGGTGCAGCTCAGGGCCGCCCGAGCCCGCTTCAACGCCGCCCTGGAAAACCAGCAGCTCGAGGCCCTCGCTGGCTTGTTCGCGCCGGGGTATGAACTGGTTTCAGGCCGCGGCGATCGCGTGCATGGCGCAGAAGCCCATGTGGAAATGTGGCGTGAGACGTTCGCTGCCGACCCGACGTTCAACTGCCAGCGCACGCCCGACGAAATCAACGTCAACACCGGATGGGGCCTGGCGCGCGAAACCGGGCACTGGCTCTGCACGCAAACCGTGGAAGGCACGCCGGCGCAGTATGCCGGTGTGTACGCCGCCAAGTGGCAAACCACGATGAATTCCGATTGGGTGCTGCAGTCTGAGGTGTTCACCACGCTCAGTTGCGAAGGCCCACCCGCTGCCTGCCAGCGTCCCGACCCCATTCCTTAGCTGCATCCATTGTTCGCATGGCCCGGCCCCGGGCGAATGGCAGAAAAACCCCTCCCATGCGCTTACAGGGCATGGCGCCTGCTGGCGGCCAGATCGAGCCTGCCTCAGAGCGAGCCTGCCGTGGCATCACTCAAAACCGGAGGAGTTTTTCCATGAAGACCCTGTTCATCACTTTCACCGCTTCTTTCTTGCTCATCGTGGTCCCATCACTTCAGGCAGACGACCGCAAAGTCAGCCAGCTCGAGTACCAAAACTGCGGCGGTTACACCGTTTCCGAATTCTGGGAGTACAAGCAGCCCGACGAATCCTGCAAGGGCACGTTTACCCCGGAGGCCTGCTATTCGGCGTGCAAATCCTGCTGAGCAAGACACCAGGAAATTCTCCCTTCCGGGCAGTAAGCATGCCGTCACCGTTCAGGCGGCAGTAAAATTGCTCTGGACTGGGCCGGTGATTCAACCGGCCCTTCCTCCCACCCGTAACGCAACTCATGCCGTACTTTGACTAGTCGGGCTTGCTTTCGTGACACTGGTTGCTGATGTTCTCGGCGTACTCGCAGCGATTGTTGTTCTGGGTGGACC
>CBFGWJ010000358.1:0-3271 GCA_965652335.1 uncultured Gammaproteobacteria bacterium
CCTCCAGCAGGATCCGCTGGTCGCGGGCAATCACATCGTGCGGCAGGCCCAGCCGGGCGATGCGGTCCAGCAGGCCCAGCTTCGCATCCAGGGTTTCCATGGCCCGCGCGTCCCGTTTGATCACCTGGTTTTGAGTGGTTTCCGCGTCCACATCGGAAAAAGTGTCCGCGTACTCCGCGAGTGTTTGCCGTATCAACGCCAGTGATTCACCAGTCACATTGGAGCGCACGCTGGTGAGCACCACGAACGGCGAGATGGCATTGCGGTATTGTCCGAGGCCGGAAAATGCACCATAGGTGTAACCCTTCTCGATGCGCAACAATTGCGTCAATCTGGCGCTGGCGCCGGCACCCAGGCGCTCATTGGCAAAATTCGCCCGAACCCAACCCTCGTCATCGGCGCGCACCGAGCGCAAGCCCACGCGAATGGTGGACTGCTTGGCATCCGGAATGTCGATGAAGTACACGTTTCCACCGGGTGGCGCGGGCCGCAAAGGCTGCTCAGGTAGCGGACCTGCCTGGCCCTGCCAGTTCTGAGCCAGGCCGGCCAGGCTGTTGGCCAGGCTTGCGGTGTCGATGGCGCCGACAAACTGCATGCGTGCATTCGTCGGCTTCAGGTGGCTCGCATACCATTCCTGCAGGTCGCCCAGCTCCAGCGCCGCAACCGTTTCCCTGGTGCCCATGGCCTGGCGTCCGTAGGGATTCTCGTCGCCATACAGTACTCGACTGAAGGCGGTGGCTGCGACGGCGTTGGGATCGGCCTCGGCTGCTGTCAGCTGCGCCAGCGCCTGGCGCTTCAGGCGTTCAAATTCCGCCTCGTCCCAGCGTGGCTCCAGCAGGATTTCCTGCACCAGCGCCAGGGTCGCATTGAGGTTGCGCTGCAACGAAGTGCCGGAAAGGTAAAGCTGTTCCCGGTCGGCGGTGAAACTGATGCTGGAACCCAGCAGGCCAATCGCTTCTTCCAGTTCGGCCGGCGTGCGCCGCGCTGTGCCCTGCATCAGCAGGTTGGCAACACCGAGGGCCGCGCCATAGGCATCCGGTTGGTCCAGCCAGGCGCCCCCGGGAATGATCAGGCTGAAATTCACCAGCGGTACTTCCTGGTCCGCAATGGCCATCACTTCGATACCGTTGCTGAGGTTGAACATTTCTATGGCCGGAGGCTGCAATACCGGCGCCGGGCCAAGCAGCGGCTCGGAGCGATCATGCTTGGTGGGTGTTTTCTCGTAAACAGCCACTTCGCCGGCACTGACTTCTTCGGCTGCCACGTTTTCCACAATGGCCTCTTCAAGCACCTCCGCACGGCGGGCGCCCTCGACGGCCAGTTGTGGCTGGTCCTGCGGTACCCAGCTGGTCTCTATATATGGCCGGCCCTGCAGGTACTGGCGATAAACCCGCTGCACGTCTTCTCGAGTGACCGCCTGCAGGCGCCGGATATCTTCGCTGACAAATGCAGGATCGCCGGCATACTCGTTGTAGGTCGCCAACTGGAAGGCCTTGTTCAGCACGCCGCTGATCTGCTGGTAGAACGCAGTCTCCAGTTCGGCCTTGATGCGTTGCAGTTCCGAATCGGGGAAGCCATCGGCTTCAAAGCGGGCCAGGCCCTCGTCGATGGCGGCTGCAACTTCATCCAGGTCGGTGCCTTCCACCGCCTGCACGCGTATCCGGAACTCCCCGGCCAGCTCCATGGCATCACTGGCCGCGTTCACAGCGGGCGCAAGTTTGCGTTCCTCTACCAGCACTCGGTAGAGCGGCGCGCGCTTGGTACCCGACAGCACCCGCCCCAGTACCTGCAGTGGATAGCTGTCAGGATGGTATTGCTCGACCGTGGGCCAGATCATGCGCAATTCGGGCAGTTTGGCGAATTTGTCCGGGTACCAGAGCCGCTCGGTGGCAGCCAGGCTCACCGGCATGGGTGGCAGAGGTTCCACTTCCGGCCCTCGGCGGATTTCACCGAACCACCGGTTCAGCAACGGCTTTACCACGTCCGGGTCAAAATCGCCGGCCACCACCAGCGTCGCATTGTTGGCGCCATAGTACTGCCCGTAGAAGCTTTTCACGTCGTCCAGCGTGGCATTCTGCAGGTCATCCAACGAGCCGATGACCGTCCATGAGTAAGGGTGTCCCTCGGGATACAGCTCGCGGCGGATCACTTCCTCGGTATGGCCGTAGGGCTGGTTGTCGACCCGCTGGCGCTTTTCGTTCTTCACCACCTGCTTTTCACGTTCCAGGGCATCTTCGGTGACGGTGTTGATCATGAAGCCCATGCGGTCGGAATCGATCCAGAAAATTTTCTCCAGCGCATCGGTGGGCACCACTTCGTAGTACACCGTGCCGTCATTCCAGGTGCCGCCATTGCGCGTGCCGCCCAGTTCCTCGATGTACTTGCGGTTGGCACCGCGTGGCACATTCTCTGAATCATTGAACGACATGTGCTCAAAAAAGTGCGCAAAGCCGGTACGCCCGGGAACTTCCCGGTTCGAGCCCACGTGGAAAATGGAGGCAACCGCGACCACCGGATCGGAATGGTCCTGGTGCAGGATCACTTCCAGGCCATTGTCCAGCGTGTACTTTTCAAACGGGATGGTGAAATCAACCGTTGCTTCCGAAGTGGCTTGCGGCGCAACCTCCGGCTTGCCCTGGGGCTGGGCACAGGCTGCCAGCAAGGCCACCAGCAACACGGCGGACATGGCTGCAAACAGCGGTTTGCGGTGCTCAATCATGGCTTTTTCTCCGTCGGCACCGGATCAGGCTAGCAACTGGACTCTGGTTCACCCACTGCCGATGGTCATGGTTGTGCAACACTGCTGAAGAGGGCAGGCCTGCGGATCAGCAGGCTGAACACATCAGTTACAGATGGATTGCAGCCATTACGGCCAGCGAGAGCCGAGCTGCCCGGCCAGTTGCTCGCCGGCCTGGTGCAGGTCTGGCTCGGTGGTTGCAGTCAGTGTGGCATGGCCCACTTTGCGGCCGGCCCGTGCTTGCTTGCCGTAGTCGTGCCAATGCAACTCTTGAACCGCCAGGAAGCGTTCCCGGTCCGGCATCTGCCCCAGCCAGTTGAACATCAGCGATGGCCGCTGCTGTTCGGTGGAGCCGAGCGGCAGCCCGCAGATGGCGCGCAGGTGGTTTTCGAATTGCGAAGTGGAGGCGCCGTCGATGGTCCAGTGCCCGGAGTTGTGAACACGCGGCGCGATCTCGTTGACCATCAGCCGGCCATCCGCCAGGAAAAACTCCACGGTCATCACACCAACGTAATCAAAATGCTGCAGCAGCTT
>CBFGWJ010000359.1:0-3256 GCA_965652335.1 uncultured Gammaproteobacteria bacterium
GGGAATATTCGGGTCAGAACCAGGCGTAAAAATGTCACCTGAGAACCAGTGCGACACGCGTTGGTATTTGTCGCTGCCCGGCGGGTCGTAAGACATGACCATGCCCTGCCCAAACTCACCAAACCCGGTGTGGATGTCCAGCACGGTTACCCGCCGTGCGCCCTGCAGGCAGGTGTCCACGACTTCATTCAGGCGGGCTGTTGACCAGGTGGCGCCATTGCCGTGGTATGTCATGCTGTTTGGCCGGTGGTGCTGCCCTCTGCGTATGGCAGCCACCAATCGGTCTTCACCGTATTCCGCCAATAAGTCTGCAAGCGCCTTGCGGCGTAATTCACTGTCCTGCTGATTCCAGTTCTGCAGGTCGAGAGCATCATCGGCAGCATCAAACAGCGGGTCCGGGTCGCTGGGATGCTCGCTGTAAATCAGGTTACGGAAAACGTCCACATTGTCTTCATTCTCACGGCGGTTCCAGGCCACGCCCCAGGGATTCAGCAAGTGCACCATGACCACACTGCAGTCTGGAGGCAAACCCGGGGCAGATTCACGCAACCATCCGGTCTGGATGGCAGCGCCGGCATAGCCCTCGATGCCATGGGTTCCCGAGATGACCAGCAGGCGGTTTGGGGCGTCCTTTGATCCTGCCAGGGTCACGCCCAGGTGCAGGGCCTCACCCCCGGGTCCTGCAAGTGGGTGGGCAAACAGGCGTGATTCCAGCGCGCTTTCCGCACAGGCCTGCCGGAATTTTTCGGTGGCCTCAGCGACGGTTGCGGAGAAGTACTGCAGCGCCATCAGCCGCCCTCCTCCTCAGCAAGCGCCAGGTCGTGACGAATGCTTTTCGCGGCCAGCAGGTAATGCGCACTGGCCCAGAGCATGAACACCGAACTGATCAGCAGTGCGTAGCGCAGAGAGTCGGTTCCAAAGTACTGGTGGGTGATGTCGCTGATCCAGCCGATCATCAACGGCCCGAAGCCCATGCCGATGATGTTGGTAAAGAAGAAGAAAATAGCCACGCTAATGGCCCTTATCCTTACTGTCGCAAGCAGCTGGATCAAGGCCATCACAGGGCCCACGTACACATAGAAAGACAGGGTTGGCAGAAACCACAGGGTCAAAGCGAGATAAGCGTTTTCCACCAACAAACCAGCGATGAAAAACGCGATTCCGGACAGCATGAAAATCACCGGCAGCCAGACATGCCATCGTGGGTCCCTGCGCGTGAGCCGGTCGCCCAGTATGCCACCACCAACCGTGCCTGCGACTCCGGCGGCTATGGTCAGTACCGCCAGGACGGTTCCCACTTCACCCAGGCCCATGCCATGGCTGCGGATCAGGAATGGAGGAATCCAGGTGCCGGTACCAAAGCTGGTGAACGCCAGCAGTGAGGTCGCCAGGGTGATATGGACAAACGTTTTCCTTAGCCAAAGGTAACGGAAAATGGCGCGGATCGGAGGTGGATCGGTTGCGGGTGATTTGATGACTTCCATAGAGCCGCGGACGGGCTCACGCACACTCAACTTGACCAGAAGCGCCAGGGCCAGGCCAGGCAAACCGACCGCCATGAATGCAGCCCGCCAGCCATACAGCTCCGCCAGCCAGCCACCTGCCAGTACGCCCATGAAGCTGCCCAGCGGCAAGCCCAATGAATAGATTCCCAGGGCGGTGGATCGGGTGGAACTCTCGAAATAATCAGAAATCATGGAGTGCGCGGGAGGTGTGCAGCCAGCCTCGCCGATACCCACGCCGATCCGCGCCAGGAAGAGTTGCAGGAAATTGTTGGCAAGTCCGCACACTGCCGTCATCAGGCTCCAGAGGAAGATGGAGCAGGAGATGATGTTCACGCGGTTATGGCTATCGGCCAGTCGTGCTATGGGCACGCCCAGAGTGACGTAAAACAGCGCGAAGGCGATTCCGGATAGCAAACCCAGTTGGGTGTCACTCAGGAGCAGCTCGTCTTTGATGGGTTGCAACAGGATGGTCAGGATGTTCCTGTCCATGAAGTTGACCACATAAACCACGGCCAGAAGACCCAATACGTAACGCCGGTATGCCAGGGAAGGCATGGAATGGCCATCGGCGCCATCAGCAAGCAACTTTCAATCTCCGGCGGAGTACAGTGTCACCACACAGGCGCCGCCTATGCCGAGATTGTGCTGCAGGCCGATTCGGGCATTTTCCACCTGCCTTTGCCCGGCCTGTCCTCGAAGCTGCCAGGCCAGTTCGACGCATTGCGCCAACCCTGTCGCGCCGATGGGGTGCCCTTTCGACAACAGGCCGCCCGATGGGTTGATCACGTATTTGCCGCCATAGGTATTGTTTTCATCCCTGATGAACTGTTCAGCAGTGCCTTCCGGGGTCAGCTGCAAGGCTTCGTAAGTGATCAGTTCGTTCGTGGTGAAACAGTCATGTAGTTCAATGACATCCACATCTTCCGGCCCAATGCCGGTGAGTTCATACAGATTTGTTGCCGATGTTGCGGCCATGTCATAGCCGGCCACCCGCATCATGCTGCCGGAATCAAAAGTGGAACTGAAATCGGTGGTCATGGCCTGGCCTCTGATTGTTACAGCATTGCCCAGCCCCTTGCGCCGGGAGAAATCTTCCGAGCACAGAACCACCGCCGCCGCGCCGCAGGTCGGGGGGCAGCATTGATAACGCGTGAGGGGGTCGAAAATCTCCGGCGATTGCAGAACCTCATCCAGCGTGAGTGGCTCCCGGAACACGGCATGCGGGTTGAGTGCCGCATGTTGACGGGCTTTTACAGCCACCATGGCAAAGGCTTCCCGGGAAGTGCCAAAGCGCTCCATATGCTCTCTGCCGGCGCCACCAAACAGCTGGGCCGTGAGCACCTGGTCGGTGATCCCCTGTATCTGCTTCATCGGCTGCATGAACATTTCAAAAGGATGCGGCCTGTCGTCATAAGGGCTGGTCAGGGCTCCGGGAGACATTTGCTCGAAGCCTACCGCCAGCACGCATTCAGACTCACCGGAAAGTATGGCCTGGCGGGCCAGGTATATCGCTGTCGAGCCGGACGCGCAGGCATTGTTGACGTTGCTGATGCGGATTCCGGTCAGCCCGACTTCGTAGGCAATGCGTTGTCCACAGCAGGTGTCTCCATAAATGTAACTGGCAAACACCTCATCGATATCCCGGTACTCTATTCCCGCATCCTGCAACGCCGAGCGAATGGCTTCAGGCCCGGACTGGGTGTAGGGAATACCTGCTTTGGGGCTGGTGAATGGCGTCATGCCTACACCAA
>CBFGWJ010000360.1:0-3252 GCA_965652335.1 uncultured Gammaproteobacteria bacterium
CACGGTTGTTGAACGCCGCAAAGGCGGTTTCAGCGTTGGTGTCATCGTAGTAGGCAATGGCCTTTGCCACCAGCGCCTGGGCTTCTTCAGCGGTGCCGCGAGGCTCTTCAGCAGCCTGCTCATCGGCTGCCAGCGTAAAGGACAGCATCATTCCGGCCAGTACCATCAACCAGGCCGAGGGTATGGATATCTTGAACGTCATCATTATTCTCCCTTCTCGGTTACAGCCAGTATAGACATTACAGTAACAGTCCCGCGAAGCAAGCGCTGGTAAACGTGGCCAGGCTGCCTGCAACCAGGGACTTCATGCCGAACTGCAGCACTTCATCGCGCCGCTCCGGCACCATGGTGATCAAACCCGTGACCATGATGCCCAAACTCATGAAATTCGCAAAGCCGCACAAAGCATAGGCCAAAATCGTCCGGCTGCGCGGTTCCAGGAGCTCCGGCGGCAATTCACCCAGCCTCACATAAGCCAGGAATTCGGTGAGCACGGTCTTGGTACCCAGCAATTCCCCGGCCGGCAGCGCATCGCGCCAGGGAATGCCCAGCAACCAGCTCAGCGGAGCCAGCGCGTAACCCAGCAGGCGCTCCAGGGTTACCGGCCGGCCCGCCAGGTCGGGCAACAGGCCGAGCGCGGCGTTGACCAGGTACACCAGCGCCACGATCACGATGATCATGGCTACGATGTTCAGCACCATCTGCAGGCCCACCTGGGTGCTGCTGGCAATCACGTCCATCACCGATTTGCCACCCCGGTCCACTGGCCCTTCCCGCGCTGTCACTGCGCTGGTGTTGGGCATCAGCAGGTGGGAAATGTAAATCACACCCGGCAGGGTGATCAGTGAGGCGCTGAGCAGATGGCCCACGGCGTTCGGAACCACGCTGCCGATCACTGCGGCTTCGATGGCCATCATGGAACCGGCGATGGTGGCCATGCCCGCCACCATTACCATGAAGAACTCGGAACTGCTCAGCCGCCTGAGGTAAGGGCGGATCAACAGGGGCGCCTCCACCATGCCGAGGAAGGCATTGGCGGCGATGGCAAAGCCCGGCGCGCCGCCGATTTTCAGGGTTTTTTCCAGCAGCAGGGACATCAACCGCAGTATCCAGGGCAGGATACGGAAATAGATCAGCAGGCCCGACAGCACGCTCAGCACGATGATCATAGGCAACGTCTGGAAGGCCAGCACCAGGTTGGCCACAGGATTGCTCACCTCATAGGGTGGCGTGGCGCCGCCGATGTAGCCAAAGATGAACGAGGTTCCGGCGTGCGTGGCGCCCTGCAGCACTTCGATACCTTTATTCAGTACCCAGAAAAAATGCTGGGAGCCGGGCAGCTTCAGCAAAACGACGGCCACTACGGCCTGCAACAGCAGGCTGCGGATGACCAGCGAGGGGCTGATGGCCTGGCGGTTGCTGCTCAGCGCGTAACAGATGCCGATAATGACGACCAGGCCAAGGATGCTTTGCGGATTGGGCATTGGCGGAGTTTACACACAATCGGAGTAATTGTAGGAGCGAGCCATGCTCGCGACCCAACCGCCAGGATGTAGGAGCGAGCCATGCTCGCGACCCAGGCACCCCTGTCGGCAGCAAGGCTGCCTCCTACAGGAATATTCTCTACAATCGCTGTTTAACCCGGAATGAAACAAACCATGCCCAAACCTTCACAAAGCCGCAAATTCAAGTCATTGGCTGAAGAACTAATCGCCGCCGGCCGCTACCTGCACAGCCAAGGTGCGGTGCCGGCCACCAGCGGCAACCTGTCGGCGCGCATCGATGCCAAACGTATCGCCATTACCCGCTCGGGCTGCCACAAGGGGCACCTGGAGGCAGGCGACATCATGCAGGTTGACCTCGACGGCGAGTCACTGGATGGCAACAAGCCTTCCGCCGAAACCCTGTTGCACACCAGTCTCTACGTCCGCTATGAGGGCCTGGGCGCCGTGCTGCACAGCCACTCCCCGGCCGCCGTGCTCGCTTCGCGCCTGTTCAAGGATGCAGTGGTGCTGGAGAACGCCGAACTGCTCAAGGCGCTGCGCGGCATCACCACGCATGAAACCCGTGTGATCATCCCCATATTCTCCAACACCCAGGACATTGCCGAGCTGGCCCAGGAGGTTGATGGTTACCTGGCCGCCAATGATGAAACCGGCTCAAACTGCTACGGTTACATCATTGCCGGACATGGCCTGTACACCTGGGGCGAATCGGTAAGCGAAGCCTTGCGCCACATCGAGGCGCTGGAGTTCCTGTTGAACATTGAAAACCAGGTGCGAGGAGCAACCCACAGATGAGCCTTTTGACCATATACCCCAATGCCCAACGCAACCAGGCCGAGGAAATCCGTGACCCGCAGGAAATTGCCCGCCGCCTGGATGCCATCGGCGTTACCTTTGAACGCTGGTCTGCCACGAAAGAACTGGCGGATGACGCCAGCCAGGATGACATCCTCGACGCCTACCGCGAGCAGGTGGACACGCTGATGCAAAGGCACGGGTTCAAAACCGCCGACGTAATCAGCGTGAACCCGGACTTTCCCGACAAGGCCGCGCTGCGCAAGAAGTTCCTGTCCGAGCACACCCACAGCGAATTCGAGGTGCGGTTTTTCGTGGATGGCCACGGCCTGTTCTGCCTGCATCCGGACGAAAACGTGTATGCCGTGTATTGCGAAAAGGGTGACCTGCTCAGCGTACCGGCCGGCATGAAGCACTGGTTTGATTCGGGCGCGGAGCCCCACATCAAGGCGATCCGGCTGTTCACGACTACCGAAGGCTGGGTGGCGCAATACACGGGCGATGATATTGCCGATCGCCTGCCGAAGATGGAAGACCTGCAGGCGTGATTAAAGGCAGGCTGAAGCTGGTCGCGAGCGCGGCTCGCTCCTACATTGAGGTGGATTGCCACTTTGTGGGAGGCAGCCATGCTGCCGATCGCCTGGGGTTGTCGCGAGCATGGCTCGCTCCTACATGGTAAACGGTGATATGCAATCATGATCCGCGCCATCGTCACTGACATCGAGGGCACCACCTCGTCACTGTCGTTCGTGAAAGACGTGCTGTTTCCGTACGCACGCGAACGAATGGCGGATTTCGTCCGGCAACACGGCGGGCAGCCGCAGGTGCGCGAACTGTTGCAGCAAGTCAGCGCGGAAGCAGGCGGGAAACTCAGCGATGATGAAGCGGTGGCGCAACTGCGGCAATGGATCGATGAAGACCGCAAGGTCACGCCGCTCAAGGCCCTGCAGGG
>CBFGWJ010000361.1:0-3223 GCA_965652335.1 uncultured Gammaproteobacteria bacterium
ATTTCACAAAGCGGCGGCGGTTACCAGGTCGCCCGCCACATCACCGAGCAGGTCCAGGGGCAGGATTCCCTGGAACAGGAAGGCGTGGAATATGCCAGGGAATGGGGCCTCAAGGGTGATGCGGTCACCACCGACAGCCTTCGATCCATTGCTGCAGAGGTGATTGCCGGCGACCAGGCGCCTGTCACCAAGCTGGGTTTCGGCCCCTTCATCGATGGCCAGCTGGTTGAAGGCAGCTTTTCAGAGCGGTTTGCCAATGGCCAGCAGCATGATGTGCCCTTCCTGGCAGGCGCCAACAGCTTTGATGGCAGCGTTGCCCTGAACCTGAACAAACGTCGGCCGACGCTGGCCCTGAAAGTAATGCTCAGGGACCAGTACCAGCAGGCGCTGGATCTGTACCAGGCGGATGGTCCCCTGAGCGAAGAAGATTTCGCCGCGCAACTCACCAGCGATGCGTTTTTCATCGGCGGCGCGCGCTACCTGGCAAGGGCCATGCAAACTGTTGCGTCTCCCGCCTGGCTTTATCATTTTTCCTATGTAGCCACCGCAAAGCGGGGCAAAGTACCCGGCGCCGCCCATGGCACCGAGATTCCTTACGTGTGGCAGAACCTGGACAAATCCGGCAGCCTGCTTAAAGTGGATTACAGCGAAGAAGACCATGCCATGAGCAGGCAGATGAGCGCCTACTGGGTTCGTTTTGCCAAAACCGGAAATCCCGGCGATTCAGACGGTCATGAATGGCCGCACTACCAGAGTTCCTCCGACACCCTGCTGGAGTTCGGCGACGATGGCATCGAACTACAGAGCGGCTTTCGCAGCAAGCTGCTGGATTTTCACGATGCGAATTATCTGAAGCGCATCCAGGCGGGCCAGCCCGGCACAGGTAAGGCAGATACTCCCTGAAGAGGGAGAAACTCACCCGGTAGCGAGCACGAAGTTATTTGGCCATTCAGCACGAAAACCCCGGCACGATGCAACTGGTGCGTACGGTTGCTCCAGGCGCATGCCTTGCGATGGCGTTGCTGTCCTGTGCCGTAGCTCCTGGCAATCGGCAAGCCGAGGATACAGACTGGGCTTTCTATGGCGGCGATGAAGGCCAGAGCAAGTACTCACCCCTCGACCAGATCGATCGTTCAAACGTCAATCAACTGCAACTGGCCTGGTTGTGGGAATCGCCTGACACCCGGATCGATGAACTCGGCCTGAAAGACAGCAACGGCGCCAGCGTCACCTCGTCTGCGTTCAAGTCCATCCCGCTGGTGGTGGATGGAACCCTGTACGTGCGCACGTCCTACAGCCAGGTAGCTGCCGTCAACCCCACCAATGGCGAAACCCTTTGGGTCTTTGACCCGAAAGCCTATGAACATCCGGTACCCGCCAATTTTGGACATTCCGCACGTGGCCTGGCGCTGTGGAAAAGCACCGAAGGCGATCGCCTGGTCAGCGTCAGCTCGGATGGGCGCATTACCGAGCTGGATCCGCAAACCGGAAACCTGATCAGCGGTTTCGGCACTGCCGGCACCGTCAATGCTGGCGCGCTGGTGCAAATGCCCGATCTCAGTGCTGCTGACCCGAGTCATTATTCATTCTATCCCCCACCGCTGGTTTGCGGCGATACCATCATTGCCGGCTTCACCACTGCCCGCGCCACGCCCGTGGAGCTTGCGGATCCCGACACCCTTTCGCCCAATTGGCCCAGGGGTGATATCCATGGTTTTGATGTCCGCAGCGGGCGGCATATGTGGACTTTCCATACCATCCCCAGGGAAGGCGAGTTCGGCGCTGAAACCTGGCAGCATGAGGGTTTGCAACTGGCAGGCAAGACCAGCGTCTGGACCGCGATGAGTTGTGATGAGGATCTCGGCCTGGCCTATCTGCCGGTAGCGGGAGCTTCAGAAAATTTCATCGGCATCCAGCGCCCGGGTGACAACCTGTTCAGCCAGTCGCTGGTGGCACTGGATGCGCGCACTGGCGAGCGCCAGTGGCACTACCAGACAGTCCACCACGGGCTTTGGGATTATGACCTGGTGGCGGCCCCCACGCTGATGGACATTAACGTCAACGGGCAACAGATACCTGCCTTGGCACAATTGAACAAGAATGGCTTTATCTTTGTACTTGACCGGCGCACGGGCCAGCCCATCTGGCCCATCGAGGAGAAAGCGGTTCCGCCATCAACCATTCCGGATGAGCGGTCCGCGCCAACTCAACCACATCCGGACCGGCCGGCGCCTGTCGACATCCAGGCACCCCTGACCGGGGACAAGCTGAACAACCTCACGCCAGAATTGGCCAGGAACGCCCGCGAAGTGGTTGCGAAGCTCGGCGTCACTCCGCTGTTCACGCCCATAGGCGAAAACCCCACACTGTTACTGCCCGGCGTCGGCGGCGGCCCCAACTGGGGAGGCGCCGCTTATGACCCGGAGTTGCAATATCTGTATGTTCCGTCGCAAACCAACCCACATGCGTTCGCCTTCCGGGTGTTTGACAGGGGCAGCGCAAACTACCAGAGAACACTCTACGGCCTGAAACTCACGTCTCCTGGCAGCACCCTGCTCAGGGATCTGCCCATTACCCGGCCGCCGTATTCCCGCATCACGGCCATCGACATGAGAGCCGGCGACCATGTGTGGGTGGCCGCCAATGGCCATGGCTTCAACCAACATCCCGAACTCGCGTCGCTGGATCTCCCGGCGCTCGGCTCTGCGGGAATTTCCGGCATCCTGGCAACCCGTACGCTGGTTTTTTCCGCCGACGCCAACACCTACCAGACCCGTGGGGAATCCTTTGGCATGATCCGGGCCCTGGACAAAAATTCCGGAGAGCTGTTGTGGGAACAGGAGCTGAAACACAGCTATTCCGGCGCATCGCCCATCACCTACATGGCAGCAGGCAAGCAATACATCGTCATTGCCATTGGCGGATCTGCCAATCCCGGGCAATGGTTTCCCAGTTACCTGGCTGCGTTCAGCCTGCCAGACACACTGCAGGACGGTGACGGATGAAACCCTCTCAAGAGACCGACCATCTGAAGAGAATGGCAAGGAACCTCATCCCGACGCTGCTTTTGGCCTGTTGTATGGCGATGCTTACAAGCCCGGCTCTTGCAGATGAACCCGCCTCCTATAAAAACTACGGGAATCCGGCAGCTTTGATGGGGCGGGGACGGAAACTGTTCCAGGAGTTGGGATGCGTTTCCTGCCACAGTCCGTAAAAAAACGCC
>CBFGWJ010000362.1:0-3194 GCA_965652335.1 uncultured Gammaproteobacteria bacterium
TACCAGGCGGCGGAGCAGCTGGGCATCAAGCCCATCGTCGGCGCCGATATCCTGGTCCGTTCACAGGATGACCCGACAGCGCTCAGCCGGCTGGTGCTGCTTTGCCAGAACCGCACCGGCTACCTCAATCTCTGCCGGCTGCTGAGCAAGGCTTACCTGGAAGGCCAGCAACACGGCGTCGCGCAGATCGAGCGCGACTGGCTGGCGCCGCATGCCGAAGGCCTGATTGCCCTGTCGGCCGGATTTGAAGGGGAAATCGGCCAGGCCCTGCTGAACAACCATCCCAATCGCGCAAAACAGTTGCTGCAGGCCGGCATGGCCCTGTTTCCGGATCGCTTTTACGTGGAAATCCAGCGCACCGGCCGCGACAAGGAAAAGCGTATCGAGGCGCTGTTGCTCGACCTGGCGGCCCGGGCCGGCTGTCCGGTGGTGGCCAGCAATGATGTGCGCTTTCTCGATGAATCGGGCTATGCCGCTCACGAAGCGCGCGTGTGTATCCAGGAAGGTCGTTTGCTGACCGACAAGCGGCGTGAAAGCCCCTATTCCCGTGAGCAATACCTGAAAAGCACGGAAGCCATGGCGGCCCTTTTTGCCGACATCCCGGAAGCCGTGGAAAACGCCGCGTTGATCGCGCAGCGCTGCAACCTGCAGCTCGAGTTCGGCAAGTACCACCTGCCGGCGTTCCCCACGCCCGATGGCATGGATGTGGAGAGTTTCCTGCGCAGCCAGGCTGAACGCGGCCTGGAACAACGCCTCAGCAGGATGGCCAACAGCGAATCCATCAACCGGCAGGAGTACCGCGACCGGCTGGACCTGGAACTGGGCGTGATCAACCGCATGGGTTTTCCCGGCTACTTCCTGATCGTGGCCGACTTCATCCGCTGGGCCAAGGAGCAGGAGATTCCGGTCGGTCCCGGCCGTGGCTCGGGCGCCGGTTCACTGGTGGCCTGGGTGCTCGGCATCACTGACCTCGATCCGCTGGAACATGAACTGCTGTTCGAGCGTTTTCTCAATCCCGAGCGCATTTCCATGCCCGACTTCGACGTCGACTTCTGCATGGAAAAGCGCGACCAGGTGATCGACTATGTGGCGCGCACCTACGGCCGCGACCAGGTTTCTCAGATCATCACCTTTGGCACCATGGCCGCCAAGGCCGTGGTGCGTGACTGCGGCCGCGTGCTGGGCCACGGTTACGGATTCGTCGACAGCATCGCCAAGCTGATACCCCTGACGCTGGGCATCACGCTCAGACAGGCGCTGGAGGAAGAGCCGCAGCTGAAGCAGCGTTACGAGGACGAGGAAGACACCCGCGGCATCCTCGACCTGGCCATGGAACTCGAAGGGCTGACGCGCAATGCCGGCAAGCACGCCGGCGGCGTGGTCATCGCCCCTACTCCGCTGACCGATTTCAGCCCGCTGTTCTGTGAATCCATCGGCGGCAGCATCGTGACCCAGTTTGACAAGGACGATGTGGAAACCATCGGCCTGGTGAAGTTCGACTTTCTCGGCCTGCGCACGCTGACCATCATCGACTGGGCATTGAAGACCATCAACCAGCAACGCCGGCATCGGGGCGAAGAACCCATCGACCTGGAAAAGCTGCCGCCGGATGATGCCAAAACCTTTGCCTTGCTGCAGGCCTGCAAGACCACCGCCGTATTCCAGCTGGAATCGCGCGGCATGAAAGACCTGATCCGCCGGCTGGTGCCCGACAGTTTTGCCGAAATCGTTGCACTGGTGGCGCTGTTCCGGCCCGGCCCACTGGATTCGGGCATGGTGGGCGAGTACATCGAAGTCAAGCACGGCCGCAAGCCGGCGCACTACCTGCATCCGGTGCTGGAACCGATCCTCAAACCCACCTATGGCGTCATCCTCTACCAGGAACAGGTGATGCAGATTGCCCAGGACCTGGCCGGCTACACACTCGGCAGCGCCGACATCCTGCGGCGCGCCATGGGCAAGAAAAAGCCCTCGGAGATGGCCGAGCAGAAGCTGATATTCGTGGATGGCGCGACCAAGCGCGGTGTTGACGAGCAATTGGCCGAAAAGATTTTCAGCCAGATGGAAACCTTTGCCGGTTATGGCTTCAACAAGTCACATTCGGCTGCCTATGCCCTGTTGTCCTACCAGACGGCGTGGCTGAAAGCCCATTACCCGGCTGCGTTCATGGCAGCCGTGCTTTCCGCGGATCTGCAGCACACCGACAAGCTGGACGAAATCATCCACGATTGCCGTGAGCTCGGTTTGAAGCTGCAACCGCCTGATGTCAACCAGTCGCAATATCCCTTCACGGTGGAAGACGATGCCACCATCCGCTATGGCCTGGGCGCCATCAAAGGCCTGGGCCAGGCGGCAGTGGAACTCATCGTGCAGGAACGCGAAAACGCCGGCGAGTACACGGACCTGGCCAGCTTTTGCCGCCGGCTGGACCTGCAGAAGGTCAATCGCCGCGCCGTGGAAGTCCTGATCCGCTCCGGCGCAATGGATGGCCTTGACCCGGATCGCAACCGTGCGCGCCTGATGCAGGAATTGCCCGATGCCTTGCAGGCCGCCGACCAGGTGCAGAAGGATCGTGAATCAGGCCAGGTGGACCTGTTTGGGCGCGTGGAAGACCTCAACGGTATCCGTCCCGCGGACCACACCGAAGTCACGCCCTGGACCGAACTGCAGTGCCTGCAATCCGAGCGTGAGGCCCTGGGCCTGTACCTGACCGGCCACCCGACCCGGTTCCATGCTGCCGACCTGGCCAAGTTCACTTCCTGCACTCTGGACCAGGTACCCAAACGGATACCCGCCGATTCGGCAGCCAACCGTCGCGGTGGCGTTAACATGACGCTGGCCGGCATGGTGCGCAGCGTCCGCCGGCGCATCAACAAGGGCGGCTTCATGGCGATTGAAGATCATACCGGACGCATGGAAATCGTCCTGTTTGAGGCGGTCTGGCAGCAGTTCGCGCACCTGCTGCAGAAAGACGAGATCCTGGTGATAGACGGGCGCGTCGCGAAAGATGAGTTTTCCGGCGGCTACCGCATGAAAGCCGAAAAAATCCTGACCCTCGGCGAAGCCAAATCCGGATTTTCGCGTGGCGTGCATATTTCGCTGCGCGGCCCGGATGAGGAAATCTGCACGCGGTTGCTGGATGCCATCCGCCCCTACCGCAACGGTAATGACGAGGTTTACATCGACTACAACAA
>CBFGWJ010000363.1:0-3193 GCA_965652335.1 uncultured Gammaproteobacteria bacterium
ACCCGTGATACCAACATCGTCCTGATCAACCTGGATACGGGCAAGGAAGAGTTGCTGGTGGACAGCCCCGCGCTGGATATCGACCCGGTTTTCGCGCCTGACGGCCAGTCGGTTTTCTACAGCTCGGCCGAGGCCGGGGATTTCGACATCTGGCGGATCGAACTGGCCAGCCGGGAGAAAACGCGCATCACCAGCGAGGACGCCCAGGAACTCAACCCGCAGCCGGTGCTGGATGGTACGGCCATCGCCATGGTTTCGCGGCAGGGTTATTTCAGTGATGCCGTGGCCGTTGTATCCCTGGAAACCGGCGAGAAGCGAACGATTCGAACCGAGGGAATGGCGCCGCAGCTTCGGCTGGCGGCGTCACCCGATGGCCGGTCTATCGTGGTGGTTACACCCGACCAGGACAAGGTAAGGCTGGTGGCGCTGGATGCCACCGGTGGTGACGCCATCCACCTGGCGCGGGACGCCAATTACCCCTTGTCGCCAGGCTGGGCAAATGACGGAAACCTGTGGTTTGTGCAACCGACCCGTGACGAGCAGTTTGCACTGCTGCGCACGCCCGCCACCGGGGGTGAGCTTGAGGATATGGCGCCCCTGGCCTGGGAGATGGGTGAACGTACCGCACGGGTCACCATCCGTACCCGGCAGGACGGTAAACCCACAGCCGCGCGCATGGCGATCCGGGATGGCCAGGGACATCCGGTCGGACCGGAATCCGGCATGTCCTACCGGGACATACGGCAGGGCCACATCTTCTTTTACACGCCTGGCAGTGTCACCCTGGATGTGCCGGCCGGCACGCTGGAACTGGCAGCCACGCGCGGCCTGGACGGCCAGGTCCAGCTCAAGCGAACCGTCAAGCCCGGTGAACAGGTGACTCTCGATGTCGAGCTGCCCAGCAGCGGTTTCCATGCCGCGGAGCAGGGATGGTATTCCGCCGATTTCCACCACCACATGAACTATGGCGGCCCCTACCAGCTGGAACCTGAAGACCTCGTACTGCAAATGAGAGGCGAGGCGCTGGATGTGGCGACGCCCCTGCTCGCCAACCTCCAGACCCGCTTTGTGGACACGCAATGGTGGGGTTGGGAACGTACCGACCCTCCGCTGATCCGGTTTTCGCAGGAAGTGCGCGCGCATGCGCTGGGCCATATTGGCGTGGTCGGCGCGGACTCAATGTTCAACCCGTGGTTTTTCGGCCCTTCCTACCCGGTGTTCGCACAGGCGGATGTCATCAATGCTGATGTGCTGCAATTCACCCGCGCGCACGGCGGACTCAACAGCTATGTCCACCCGGTCATTCCGCGCGATCCGTTTCCAGCCGGTGAGGACCCGGTGGGCATTGCCACGGAACTGGTGCCCGACGCCGTGATGGGTGACCTCGACACCATCGAACTGGCCTGCCTCTGGAGCGAGGAACTGGGTACCAGCGAACTGTGGTACCGGTTGCTCAATATCGGCCTGCAAATCACGCCGTCGGCTGGCAGCGACACCATGCAGAACATCCACCGCATGATGGCGATCGGTTCCGCCCGCATCTATGCGCAACCGCATGGCCCCCTGACGATGGAGAATTTTCTGGATGCAGTGCGCGCGGGACGCAGCTTTGTCACCACCGGCCCGATGATCGATTTTGAGGTCGGCGGCGAGGGTCCGGGTGGCGTGATCGCAGGCGAAACCGGATCAGCGGAGTGGTCGCTTGACCTTCACACGCCCACGGCAGTCGAACAGGTGGATATTCTGGTCAATGGCCAGGTGGTGTGGAGTGGCAAAGGCCCTTCAAAGCCAGGCAGCCAACATTATGAAGGCGAGATCAAGGTTCCCGGCGGCGGTTGGATTGCAGCGCGGGTGCACGGTGGGGCTTCAACCTGGCCCATCCAGGATGCCTATCCTTTTGCCCACAGCGCTCCCGTCTGGATCAGCAGCGCCGGCAGCATCGAGGCCAGTGCGGCACGCGCCGCCGCCGACGACCTGCTGCGCTGGATGACAGTGGCTGAGAAGCGGGTCGATGATCGCTATCCGGAAGGAACCGGTGAGCGGCTGAAGAAGCGCTTCGCCGATGCGCGCGAGCGGCTTCAATCGATATCTGAAGGAGATTTTTGAGCCTCAGCAACCAGTGAGAATTGCCAATATCATGAGTCATTTGTTTGATCTCCTTACCTTTACGCGTGGCCCCGATATGAAAAATCGTTTCATGCTGGCGCCGTTGACCAACTGCCAGAGCCATGCGGACGGCCGCTTGTCCGAGGAAGAGTTCAATTGGCTGACCCTGCGCGCCAAGGGCGGCTTTGGTTTGATCTCGACCTGCGCCAGCCATGTGCAGGCGAAGGGACAGGGTTTTCCCGGCCAACTGGGCGTATTTTCGGATATCCATCTGCCCGGGCTGTCCAGGCTGGCGGCAGCGATCAGGCAGGAAGGCAGTAACGCCGTCTGCCAGTTGCATCATGCCGGCATGCGTTCGCCGGCAGACCTCATTGGCGGCCCGCCGGTGTGCCCTTCAGACAATTCAAAGACCGGTGCGCGAGCACTTGAGCGTGGTGAAGTCATCCAGCTGATCGAAGACTTCATCGCCGCCGCGGAACGTTGTGAAAAAGCCGGTTTCGATGGCGTGGAACTTCACGGCGCGCACGGCTACATCCTGTGCCAGTTTCTCAGTGGCGAAATCAATCATCGTGACGATGAATACGGCGGCAGCCTGGAAAACCGCAGCCGGATTTTGTTTGAGATCCTCGCCGGCATACGGCAGCGGTGCGGAGCGAACTTCATGGTGGGCGTACGCTTGTCACCGGAGCGCTTTGGCCTGAAGTTGTCCGAAGTGAAAATCGTGGCGCAGCAGCTGATGGATTCAGGCCTCATCGACTTCCTGGATATGTCACTCTGGGATGTGTTCAAACAGCCGGAAGAAGCGGAAATGCAGGGCAAGAACCTGCTCGCGCACTGTACGGAATTGCGACGCGGCAACGTCCGCCTGGGATGTGCCGGCAATATCCGTACCCCGGCGAAGGCGGAACAGGCATTGGCTTCGAGCGTCGATTTCATCATCCTGGGCCGGGCGGCCATACTGCATCACGATTTTCCATTGCAGCTGCAGCGCAATCCCGGCTTTACGCCCGTGGAACCGCCGGTTTCGGTTGAGTACCTCAAGCAGGAAGGCCTGTCCGACAAGTTTGTGGACTACATGCGCAACTGG
>CBFGWJ010000364.1:0-3189 GCA_965652335.1 uncultured Gammaproteobacteria bacterium
TTCTGGAAACTGCTCACCTCATTCACCCAGAAAGGCCGCGCTGCATGGGTGCTGGCAATCGGCACATTGTTGTTTGTTGGTGGTTATATCGTTGCGCAGGGAATGAAAATCGGCGATTCCGAGGCGGGTGTCCCGGAATTGCGCCCTGAAGCCCGTTACAACCAGGATGCCCTGTACATTGCAGACAAGTTCTCACTGGGTGTGGACCTGCTCACGGTAGTGGCCGAAACCGTGCCCAATGCATGTACGGAAAGTTATCCGGTGATGGATGCCATCGACCGGTTCGCCTGGCAACTGCGTAATGTTGAAGGCGTGCAGAAAGTCATCACGCTGCCCATGGTTGCCAAGGTGGTGAATGCCGGCTGGAACGAGGGCAACATCAACTGGCGTGTGCTGCCGCGCGACAACTACGTGATGCGCCAGGCCCTGAGCAATA
Organism: uncultured Gammaproteobacteria bacterium; assembly: GCA_965652335.1. GTDB lineage: Bacteria > Pseudomonadota > Gammaproteobacteria > Xanthomonadales > SZUA-36 > JAWXBM01. The sequence goes on from CBFGWJ010000364.1 coordinate 437, forward strand.
TCGACACCGACACCGGGCTGTTGAACAACGATTGCAGCGCCATGCCCATCCTGGTGTTTACCAACGACCACAAGGCCGAAACCATCGCCCGTGTGGTTGCCCGGGTCAAGGAATTGCGCGACGAAATGAACCTGGGTGATGTCGAGTTCGCGCTGGAGCATCCGGTGTTGGAGGAGATGGCCGATGCCGATGAAGCGCCCACCGGCGATGCACTGAGGTTTCGGTTGGCCACCGGTAATGTTGGCGTGATGGCTGCCACCAATGAAGACATCGCCGCTGCTGAAAAGCCGATGCTGGCGCTGGTTTTCGGTTCCATCATCATTCTCTGCCTCATCACCTACCGCTCGGTTCCGGGAACCATCTGCATCGTCTTGCCGCTGGTGGTAGTTTCAACGCTGGCAGAAGCGCTGATGGCGGTTTATGGAATTGGCCTGAAAGTGAACACGCTGCCGGTGGTTGCCCTGGGCGTGGGCATCGGCGTGGATTACGGCATCTATATCTACCAGAAACTCGACAGCCTGCTGAAGGAAGGCTTCTCGCTGCAGGAGGCCTATTACCGCACCCTGAGATTGACGGGTCGTGCGGTAATTTTCACCGGTTTTACGCTGGCAGCCGGCGTGGGCACCTGGATTTTCTCGCCCTTGCAGTTCCAGGCCGACATGGGGATATTGCTCGCTTTCATATTCCTGGCGAATATGGTGGGTGCCATCGTCATGCTGCCGGCCCTCGTGCGCTGGCTGATGCGCCGCAATGAGGTGCAGCATCACGGCCCTGGGCTGGGGCAGGGGCATGTGGAAGCGGAATCTTCGGCGGGCAGATGATATCCGGCCAATCGAATAGTGATGAGCTTGCAAAAGGGCCCGGATTTACGTACATTCTGGTCATGAATGCAATCCACGGAAAACCGGCAGACCTTACCCTCCGCCTGCGCCGACCCTCAATGAAAAATTGGGGCTGGGTAGCCGTGTAAGTTACATTCTCGTATCAAGCAAGATCAAAAGACCCAGCCACCGGCTGGGTTTTTTGTTTTGCATTTGGAAATAAGTCAAGGAGTTGGCGTTGGCCATACAGAATTTCCTGAGCACCCAGGACTGGAGCAAGGACCAGTTGCAACAACTGCTGGACCTGGCAACCGAATTGAAGCGTAGCCCGTGGCAAAGCCATTTGCGCGGGAAATCCATAGCCCTGATGTTCCTGAACCCATCATTGCGAACCCGTACTTCGTTTGAACTCGGCATGCAACAACTGGGTGGCGTGGCTATCGTGCTGCAACCCGGTAAAGACGCCTGGGGGGTGGAATTTGCCCCGGGAACGGTGATGGACGGCCGGGCTGAAGAGCACATCATCGAGGTGGCGGGAGTCCTGTCACGGTACTGTGACCTGATTGCCCTGCGGGCATTCCCGTTGTTCAAGGACTGGGAGTATGACCGTCAGGATGCCGTGATCAAGGCCCTGGCGAAGTATTCAGCGGTTCCGGTCATCAACATGGAAACCATTGTGCATCCCTGCCAGGAACTGGCCATGATGCAAACCCTGCAGGAGCACCTGGGCGAGGTAAAAGGCAGGAAATTCCTGCTCACCTGGACCTGGCATCCGCGGCCATTGAATACGGCGGTGGCCAACTCGGCCCTGCTGATGGCCAGCAAATTCGGCATGGACGTGACCCTGCTCTGTCCTGAGGACGCCTATCGCCTCGACTCGCAGTTTGAGCAGGCCGCAATCGAAAACGCGGCAGCGTCGGGAGGCTCCTTCAACATCAGCCATGACATCGAGTCATCCTATCGAGATGCCGACGTAGTCTATGCCAAGAGCTGGGGCGCCTTGCCTTTTTACGGCCGACCGGAAGAAGAGTGGGTGCTGCGCGACAAATACCGTCATTTCATCGTCGACGAACAGAAAATGGCCCTGACCAAGGGTGGGCTGTTCAGCCATTGCCTGCCGCTGCGCCGTAATGTGAAAGCGACCGATGGCGTGATGGATGCCGATTACTGTGTTGCGCTTGATGAAGCTGAAAACCGCCTGCATGTGCAAAAGGCAGTGATGATGACATTGCTGGGCAATCACCTTGCGTGAGCGCATTGCGCCTGAGCAAACCGAATTTGAACAGAGAGTACTCCTGATGAAAGAAAAAATCGTACTGGCCTTTTCCGGTGGCCTGGATACCAGCTACTGCGTGCTGGACCTGGTCAAGAAAGGCTTTGAAGTGCACACCGCTTTTGTGGATACCGGCGGAATGAGCGAGGCCGAAAAAGCCGCAATCTCGGCCAGGGCCCTCAGCCTTGGCGCTACGGAACATCACGAAATCGCGGTTGCCGAGGAAATCTGGCAAGAGTTCGTGGTGCCGCTGGTCTGGTGCCATGCCCGCATGCTGGGCGAATATCCATTGCTCTGCTCCGATCGTTATCTCATTGTGAAGCACTGCCTGTTGTTGTGTGACCGCCTGGGCACGAAGCACTTTGCGCATGGTTGTACCGGCATGGGCAATGACCAGATGCGTTTTGACCAGACCGTTCGCAGCCTGGGCGACTACCAGATTCACGCACCGATTCGCGACCTGCAGTCACAGGTTTCCCAGGTGCGTGACCATGAACTCAAGGTGATGGCTGAAGCGGGATTTGAAGTGGCAGCCAGCAGCAGCCGCTATTCCATCAATGAAAACCTGCTGGGTGTGACGATTTCAGGTAGCGAAATCGACCGTAACCAGGCGCCCGCGGACGATGTCTGGACCATCACCAAACCACGTGCCGAATGGC
>CBFGWJ010000365.1:0-3180 GCA_965652335.1 uncultured Gammaproteobacteria bacterium
CGCCACGCATGATATACAGGCCCTGGTTGCGGTAGTGCGGGAACAGCATGTCGGTTTCGCGCAGCGCCATGCCGGCGCCCACGGAGACCGCTTCCTCGCCCAGCGACTGCATGTAGAACGTGATTTTGCCCTGGCGCTGCATGCGCTGCATGCGGTCGTCGTACTGCCGCACCAGCGTGATCAGCCGCAGCGCTTCCAGCAGCCTGTCGGTGGACAGCTCCGGGTTCCAGGGGCCCACCGCCTGGTGGTCTTCATCGAGCACCCGGACCAGGCCATAGGCGAGAAACTCGATTTCTGACACGCGGGAATCGTTGGCAGGTTTGGCGGTTTCACCGGCCGGCGTCAGGCTGAGGTAACTGAAATCGGGTTGTTCGCCCGGACGCGCGTGGGTCTGGGGAATGTGCAGGGTGGATTTACCGCTCATGAGATCCTTTCCGGTTGGCAATGTTCGGATTTAACAAGGTGTGCGCTATTGTAAGTGATCGACTGTTTCGATTCAGGTAAAGCAGACGAAAACCGCTGCTGCCACCCCAACCGCATTTACAGGCCCTGTGGCCCCTGCGTGTGCTTGATGGCCGGGGCCAGGATTTCCAGGGCAGTCTGGTTGCAGGGCGGGAGTTCGGCGTCACTGGTGCCGAGCGGTTGGGTACGTTCGCCCCATTGCACCATTCCGGCCCCGCGGGTAAGCCCTGCGCCAAACGCGGCCAGCAGCAGCTTGCTGCCTGGTTTGACGCGACCGTCTTCGATGGCCTCGCACAGCGCCACGGGAATCGTGGCCGCTGAGGTATTGCCGTAATGGGCGATGTTCAGCACCACCTTGTCCATGCTGATGCCAAGGAACTTCGCGAGTGATTCGATGATGCGTTCATTCGCCTGGTGGGGAATGATAAGGTCGATATCCTCATCTCCCATCTTCAGGTCGGACAGCACTTTGCGGGTTTCCTCCGCCATGCCCTTGACCGCCCGCTTGAAAATCTCCCGGCCATCGAAATCCACGCTGAAGATGCCGTAATTCCTCGAAAACCGGTCTCCGGCCGTGCCGAAATTGGGCACCAGCAGGGCGCCCAGGGCCTCGCCTTCGCAGCCCAGGTGTGCGGACAGCAGTCCGGTTTCAGCCTGGCTGGGTTGCAGTACCACCGCCCCGGCGCCATCGCCGAACAGTACCGCGGTATCGCGCAGGGCCCAGTTGAGGAACCAGGTGATGCGCTCGGCGCCGATCAGCAACACGTTTTTGTACCCACCGCTGCGCACCATGGCCGTACCCACCTGCAGGCCGTAGAGGAATCCGCTGCAGCCGGCGTTCAGGTCGAAAACGGCGGCATTGCCGGCACCCATCTTTTTCTGCACATGGGCGGCGGTGCTGGGAATCACGGTATCGGGCGAACAGGTGGCAACGATGATCAGGTCCACATCATCGGCGGTGATGCCGGCTGCAGCCAGCGCACGGAATCCCGCCACGGCCGCCATGTCGCTGACCGGCACATGTGACACCCGCCTTTCGCGTATGCCGCTGCGGGTGCGAATCCACTCATCCGAAGTGTCGATGACGCTGGCCATGTCATCGTTGGTCATGATCGCCGGCGGCATGCACTTGCCCCAGCCGGTTATCTCCGCGTAAACAGTCATTGCGTTTCGCCTGCTGAATGGGCGGCCATTATATATAAAAGCCCTGTGCCGATAGCAGCTTTGCCATACCCGGGCGAATGGACGCCTCTAGTGTTTCAGAACGACGGTCCGGCGGCCGTTTTCAAACACGCGGTGCTCGGCATGCCAGCGCACGGCGCGGTTCAGCACCACACTTTCCACGTCCTGGCCAAGCCGTTCCAGTTCCTCGGCCTTCATGCTGTGGTCCACCCGTTCCACGCCCTGTTCGATGATGGGGCCTTCGTCGAGATCCAGGTTGACGTAGTGCGCGGTTGCGCCGGTCAGCTTGACGCCACGCTCGTAAGCCTGGTGATAGGGTCGTGCGCCCTTGAAACCGGGCAGGAAGGAATGGTGGATGTTGATGCAACGGCCAGCCAGGAGTTCGCAGGCATGGGGCGTGAGAATCTGCATGTAGCGGGCCAGCACCAGCAATTCGGAGCGGGTTTCCTCAAACAGGTCGAGGATGCGCGCTTCCTGCTGTGGCTTCTTGCCTTTCTCGATGGGGAAGTGATGGAACGGCAGCTTGTACCACTCGACCAGGGAGCGCTGGTCATCGTGGTTGGAAACCACACCGGTGATATCGATGGGCAGGTGACCGTCATTCCAGCGGTGCAGCAGGGCATTCAGGCAATGGCTTTGTTTCGAAACGGCGATCAGCGTACGCATTTTCCGGTCGGCTGGATAGAAGCCGAAACGCATGCCGAAATTCCGCGCCACCTCGTTCTTGAAACTGGACTGCATGGCTTCCAGGTCATCATCACCGACAGCGTCATCTTCGAACACGGTGCGGATAAAGGACTTCTGCGCCTCGTCATCAACGAAATGCGACATCTCGGTGATCAGGCCGCCGCGCGCGGCGATGAAGCCGGTCACGGCCGCCACGATGCCGACGGTGTCAGTACAGCTGGCTTTCAGGGTATAGCTTGTTCTGGTCATGATGGTTTTTTCACTTTAGGGTTTCAGATCAGGGGTGCAACAGGGAATTCGGCATGGACGACGGGCTAAAGCGGGCCGTGTTGCTGCCACAAATCGCGTGCGTGCGGCAATTTTTGCAACAACATATTCCAGCCATGGCGCGCCAGGCTGCGGTCCAGCATGACATCAAACACGTGTGGCCCGGAAGCACTGCCGGGCCGGTGGTAGTGCACGATGGCGGGCAACCGGTCGAGCAGGGTGCGGCAGCAATGCGGGCCGCCGGTCATGCCGCGTTGCCAGTCGAGGCCGGAGCACTTGCTGAGCAGCCAGGGTGCAACCGGGCCGCCCAGCCGGAATACGGCGAATGCTGCGGTTTGATCCAGCAGGGCGGTTTGCAGCGGGTCGATGGCCGGCTGCAGCATGGGCAGTAGCTGGCTGCTGCTGAGGTATTCACTGAACACCAGCCACTCCGAGGGCGCCAGGCAGAGTATGGAGGGATCCTGGCCAAGCGATGCATTGACCTTTGCCGGCAAGTCCCATCCGGTGGATTGCAGGCCCGCCTGCAGTTCTTCCCGGGGCTGCAGGCTGTGCATGCGCAGCAGGATGATGCCGGTGAGCAGG
>CBFGWJ010000366.1:0-3179 GCA_965652335.1 uncultured Gammaproteobacteria bacterium
GGCGAAACGCCCAAGGGCCGGTTGTTTCCACTGAGCCGCGATGACCTGATTGAATGCATCGCATTGCTGCGGGCGGTGGAGCAGGGGCAACTCGACCAGGTGTGCATGCCCGAAGCCCCTCTGGATGTGCTGTCGCAGCAACTGGTGGCCGAGCTCAGTGCTCAAGACTGGAACACGGGGGAGCTGCTGGCCATGGCCAGGTCAGCCTGGCCTTACCGGCAACTGCCGGACGAAAAGTTCGGGCAGCTGCTGGGGATGCTGGCGGAAGGCTTTGCCACCCGGCGCGGCAGGCGCAGCGCCTATGTGCATCACGATGCCATCAACGGTCGCTTGCGGGCCCGGCCGGTGGCGCGGCTGACCGCATTGCAGAATGGTGGCGCGATTCCCGACCAGTTCGATTACGAAGTGATCATGCAGCCGCAGGGCTACCGGGTGGGCACGCTCAATGAGGACTTTGCGTTTGAAAGCCTGCCCGGCGATATCTTCCAGCTGGGAAACACCAGCTACCGCATTCTCAAAGTGGAGCAGAGCCGGGTGCTGGTCGAGGACGCCCATGGCCAGCCACCGACCATTCCTTTCTGGGTGGGTGATGCGCCGGGCCGTAGCGATGAGCTCTCGGCCGCCGTTTCTGTCTTGCGCCAGGAGCTGCAGGATCGCCTGCGGGAATCTTCCCCGGCTGAAGTCACCAGTTGGCTGAACACTTCACTGGACAACCGCGCCGCGGCGGAGCAGGCGGTGGATTACATGGCGGCTGTCCTGGCTGCGCTGGGGTGCATTCCCACGCAGCAGCAGATGGTGCTGGAGCGGTTTTTTGATGACACGGGAGACATGCACCTGGTCATCCACGCGCCGCTGGGTTCCCGCATCATGCGTGCCTGGGGGCTGGCGCTGCGCAAGCGATTCTGCCGGCATTTCAATTTCGAACTGCAGGCAGCGGCGCTGGAGGATTGCCTGATCCTGTCGCTGGGCGAAACCCACAGTTTCGACCGCGATGATGTGCCGGCCTTTCTCCATTCCGCCAGCGTTCGCCAGGTGCTGGTGCAAGCGTTGCTGGATGCGCCGATGTTCGCCGTGCGTTGGCGCTGGAATGCCACCATCGCGCTGGCCGTGCAGCGCATGCGCAACGGCAAAAAGCTGCCACCGCAGTGGCAGCGCAACCAGGCTGAAGACCTGGTGGCGGTGGTGTTTCCCGACCAGTTGGCCTGCCTGGAGAATATTCGCGGCGAGCGCGAAATTCCGGATCACCCCCTGGTGGCGCAAACGATCACGGATTGCCTGCATGACACCATGGACATCGATGGTCTCGAGCGTGTCCTGGCCTGCAGGGAGCAGGGTGAGGTTGCAATTCACAGTGTCGACCTGGTGGCACCGTCGCCGCTGGCCGCCGAAATCATCAATGCCAGGCCGTATGCGTTCCTGGACGATGGCGACGCGGAAAACCGCCGCACCCGGGCCATTTCCCGGCAGCAGCATGACCTGGTGGATGCAGGCATGCTCAGCATCATCAGCCGCCCGGCCATAGAGCAGGTGCGGGCTGAATGCTGGATATCGCCACGCAATCCGGATGAGCTGCATGATGGCCTGTTGCAGCTCGGGTTCCTGACCAAAGACGAGTTTACCCGCGGCCATGACGCCACGGGCGGCGCCTCCGAAACCCGGCTATGGGGACGGTGGTTTCATGCGCTGGCCGATGAATTGAGGGCGAGCTGCGTGAGCGCTGCCAACGGACGCCAGTGGTGGGTGGCAACCGAGCGCCTGGCCGAGTTCCTGGCTTTGGATGACAGCCGCCGGTACCGGCCTGATCCGGGTTCGCAGTGGTCCGGGCGAAACAAACCCGATGCGGAGCTCGCCCTGGTGGAACTGTTGCGCAGCCGCCTTTCAGGCCTGGGGCCGGCCAGCGTTGACAGGTTGGCGGCGGATTTTGACCTGCCGCAGGCGAAAATCGAGCAGGCGCTGCTGCGGCTGCAAACCGAAGGCTACGTCATGTCCATGGGTGCGGCAGTCGACGAACCGGGCGACAAGGGTGTCGCCTGGTGCGAGCGCCGCCTCCTGGCGCGTATCCACCGCTACAGCCGTGAACAGCGGCGTCACCATGCCAGGACGGTATCACCGGCCAGCTTCATGCGCTTTCTGGTGAGCTGGCACGGTCTGGATAACCCGGCTGCCGATCTCGGTAGCGTGCTGGCGCAGCTGGAAGGCTGGGCGGCGCCGCTGGCCGCTTGGGAAACTGAACTGCTGCAAAGTCGCTGCCGCGATTATTCCGCACAGAACCTCGACCAGTTATTCCTGTCCGGGCAGCTGGCCTGGTTCCGTCCGGCCCAGGGTGCGTTGGACCGGCAGCAACTGATTGCCGCCACTCCGATCACCATGGTGCCGCGCCAGTCGCTGCCTGCCTGGCAAGCCGGCCCATTCCAGCAGGCCGAGGAGTTGCCCCAGGCTGCAGCCATGGTGCTGCAATTGTTGCAGGACAGCGGCGCGATGTTCACCAATGACCTGTTGGCCGCTACCGGTTTGTTGCCCAGCCAGCTGGAACAGACCCTGGGCCTGCTGGTGGCGCGTGGCCTGCTCACGGCCGATGCGTTTTCGCCGTTACGCTGGCTGGCCCGCCCGGAACATGAGAAGCGCCGGCAGTTGCGTGGTTTGCGGCGTCCGGCCCAGGCCCAGGCTGCAATGGGAGGAATGCTGGGGCGCTGGAGCCGGTTCAGACCTGCGGCCGCCGGCCCATCCACGGGGCAGGAAAACCTGGCAGTCCTCTGCAAGGCGCTGCTGGCCCGCTATGGTGTGGTATTCCGCGCTGTACTGGAGCGCGAGACCCTGCTGCCACCGTGGCGAAACCTGCTGGGCTACCTGCGGCGGATGGAAGACCGTGGCGAGGTGCAGGGCGGCCGTTTCGTGGATGGTTTTTCGGGTGAGCAGTTTGCCTCGGCCGAGGCCATCGGGTTGCTGCGTAATACAGAACAGCAGGATCCGGGAGACAGGATGACCGTCATTGCCGCCACTGATCCGTTGAATCTCGGTGGCATCATCACGCCGGGAGTCAAAACGCCGGCTATCAACACACACCGAATCCTGTTGCAGCGCGGAATTCCGGTTGCTCGCCTGCAGGGTGACAGCATTGAAATACTGGACCGTAACCTGCGGCTCAATGAAGAACAGTTGCGGCTGAAGCTTTCCCCCGT
>CBFGWJ010000367.1:0-3177 GCA_965652335.1 uncultured Gammaproteobacteria bacterium
TGCGGCAATGGATCGATGAAGACCGCAAGGTCACGCCGCTCAAGGCCCTGCAGGGCCTGATCTGGGAGGCCGGTTACCGCAACGGTGATTACCTGGGACATATTTATGAAGATGCCGCAAGAAAGCTGCGCCAGTGGCATGAACACGGCATCCGCCTTTACGTGTACTCATCCGGCTCCGTCTACGCGCAGAAACTGCTGTTTGGCCACACCGAACACGGCGACCTGACGCCGCTGTTCTCCGGCTACTTTGATACCACCACCGGCGCCAAGCAGGATACCGGTTCCTATCGTAATATCACCGGGGCCATCGGTTTACCGGCGAGCGAAATCCTCTTCCTGTCCGATATCGAAGCCGAACTCGATGCCGCCGCGGGCGCCGGCATGCAGACCTGCTGGCTGGTGCGAGATGGCAAGCCCGACCCTGGCGCCGCTCACCGCCAGGCCAGCAACTTCGACCAGGTTCCCGTTTGACCCAGGTCGGCAATTCAGGCCGGTATCAGGCCGGTATCAGGCCGGATCGTCCTGCTCCAGCTGGCGCAACACGCGGCGCAGGGCGGTTGCCACCTGGCTGCGTTCCTTCTGGTCCATGGCGCTGACGTTGGCATCCAGCAGCAGGTTGGTGTGGTGTTCAAAAATGTGCCCCGACTGCGTGCCCATGGCTTCGTGCGAATTCACCGCCACATAGGTTTTCACCGGGTAAGCCATGCCCTTCAGCCTGAGCACCTGGTGCTCCAGGCAATGGAATTCCGCGTGGACCAGGCTGTAGGTTTCGTGGCTGATCAGGATGGTGCCGGGCTGCGCCGCATGCTCCAGCCGCGATGCCAGGTTTACCGCACCGCCGATGATGGTGTAATCCATGCGGTCTTCGCTGCCGAAATTGCCCACGGTGCAGAATCCCGTGTGAATGCCGGTGCGGGTGATCATGTGCTCGCTGAAACCACGCGATTCCCAGATGGACGCCAGTTCCTTGAGGCGCGAACGCATTTCGATGGCCATGCGCACGCAGGCCAGCGCATCCTCCTTCACGCCGCGTGACACCGGGTCGCCAAAGAAAATCATGATGGCGTCGCCCACGTACTTGTCGATGGTGGCGCCATGCTTCAGCGCAATCCTGGCCATCTCGGTAAGGTATTCGTTCAACAGGCCGGTGAGGTCTTCCGACTCCATGCGATCAGCCGCTTCGGTGAAACCGGCGATGTCGCTGAAAAACACCGTCAGTTTCTTGCGCCGGCTGGCCACCATCGCTTTCTGCTGGCCGCTGAAAATCGACTGGTAGATCTGCGGCGACAGATACTTGGAAAGCTGGGTCGACAGGTTCTGCAGGGTCTGCGTTTGCTGGGCCAGTTCGTTCTCGCGCTCCTTCAGCTCGGTGATGTCGGAGTACACCGCCACATAACCGCCTTCCGCGGTGCGGCGCTCGCTTACCAGGATCCAGTTGCCGTCCTGGCGCCGCAGGATGTGCGGTTCCCCGGGTGTGCGGTGTTTTTCAAGCCGGTGGCGCACCCAGGCCTCGGGGTCTGCGACTGCATCCGGAAACATGCCGGTCTGAATGGACTCGCGGACGATGGTTTCAAACGTGATTCCGGGTTTTATCAGCTCACGGATCTCGGGATGCACCATGGAAAGGTACATGCGGTTGTAAACCACCAGCTGGTCGTCGGCATCGAACAACGTGAAAGCTTCGGAAATACTTTCGATGGCGTCGAACAGTCGCCGCCGCGCCGCTTCGATTTCTCGCAGGTTGCTCTTCTGCACCTGCACCGTGATGTCGCGGAACACTTCCAGCGCCCGCGCCATGCGGCCCAGTTCGTCCTGGCGGGCCTGGCCGGGAATGTCGATGTGCGTATCGCCTTCCGCCAGCCGTGCCATGGTATCGGTGATATCCGTGATCGGCCGCACCACGCGCCGCTTCACGTACACCGTGATGATCAGCAGGGCGCCGAGCAGGCTGCAGGCGCTGATAGCGAGGAACAGCACCTTGCCGGAAGCGATGGCCGTTCCGGCCCCGCTTGCGGCAGCCCTGCTGGCCAGCTCGGTTTCCGCCACCAGTTTTCGTGCCTCGACGCGCAGTGCTTCCGAGCGCTCCCTGCTGGCTTCCAGTTCGGCCCGGGCCCGCCCATATTGCTGCAACTCCTGGTGCCTCAGGGCCAGGATGTTGTCTTCGGCTTCACCGAATTGCAGCAATCTTGCAGTCGCGGCCCGCAGGTCCTCGTATTGCGGTGCCAGGGGAATCTTGCGCAAAGCCCGCTGCATCTGGCCGGTGGCGGATTCGAGGCGCTCCATCAGCGGCGTGAGCATGTCATCTTCCGGCACATTGGCCGATTCACTGAGGATGCCCGCGGCCAGGTTGCCTTCCGCCTTCAGCGTCATCAGCGCGTCGAGTGTTGCCGCGCTGGCATCCGGATTGGCCGCGGCACGCCGCTCACTGGCCAGGACCATGTCAAACACCACATCGTCGATCAGCGGCGCCAGCGCTTCCAGCCAGGCCTCGTGAGCTTCACGCAATGCATCGTGCGCGGCCACCCGGCGAGCTCCGGTTGCCAACCGCTGGCCCGTGGCCTCATCCAGCGAGCGGATATGTACGGTGAACGAATCCACCAGGCGGTTGAGCTCGCTCGATGAATGAGCTTCGTCCACCTGGGTGGACCACCGTGCCGCCAGCTCGGACAACTGGGCAATTTCGCGGTCGAGAATTTCACGCACGACTGACCGTTCTTCCTGGCTGCTGCTGGCCATGATGGCTGGCGCGCCGGCGGTGATGCGCGCGCTGCCCTCGGCAATCTGCAGAACCAACATGATGCGTGGCATGCTGTCTGCCGTAATGCGGTCCACCGCGCCGCGCAGCTGCCCGAACGCCACCCAACCCACCACGCAGGCAGCGATGGCCAGCGCTGCCAGCGTGCCGAGCGCCAGCGACAGTCGCGACTGGATGCCCAGGTTCTGCCAGGCCGCGCGGATCACCGGGCGACCTCGTGAAGCGAACCATTCGAACGTATTTCGGTGAGATAAACCTCGTTGAAACCCTGGTTGCTGTCGATGCCGAAATGCAGTGACATGCCATCGAGCTCACGGATGGTTCCGGAACGAAGCAACTGCAGGAATGCCTGGCGGGTAACCTTCGGGCCCAGCTGCTCCAAGGTGGTGACCACCAGTCGACCGGCGGCATAGCCTTCCA
>CBFGWJ010000368.1:0-3156 GCA_965652335.1 uncultured Gammaproteobacteria bacterium
CCGGCCAACAACACCGCCCTGCCCGACTACGCCAACATGATGCCACCGGTCACGGACAGCAACTGGTACGGCATTACCGAACGCGACTATGAAGACATCGACAATGACGTATTCACCGCCCGCGTCGAGCACGATTTCAGTCCCGGTATGGCGCTCAGCAGCCAACTGCGCTGGGGTGAAACCTATCGAGATTCGTTGATCACCGCTCCGCGATTCAACGGCACGGACAGCACCGATATCCGGCGTACCGACTGGAAATCACGCGACCAGACTGATCGCATCGTCGACCTCCTGACGATTCTTACGGCTGACTTCACCACCGGCAGTTTCCAGCACTCGCTGGCTACAGGTTTTGAGATCAGTGATGAGCACGAAAAGAACTACGCGCGGGCCATAACCGGCGAGCAGCCCGTCACCGACCTGTATCATCCGACGCCCAACGATCTCTGGGGCGGCACGGTTTACCGGACCGGCGCCCTGGCCCGCAGCGACGGCTTTTCCACCAGCCTGTTCCTGGCTGACAGCGTGACTCTCAATGAACACTGGTTGGTAACCGCAGGCGTCCGTTGGGACGAGTTTGAACTGAAATTCAGGAATATTGCAGCGGATGGCACCGTGTCTCCCTACCAACGGACTGATTCTGAATGGAGCTACCAGGCCAGTGTGGTTTACAAGCCGGCTGAGTACGGCAGCATCTACCTGGGCTATGGCACGTCATTCAATCCATCCGGAGAAGGTTTGACGCTCTCGACCCGGAACCTGGAGGACATCGAACCGGAGGAAGGAAAAAGCATGGAGCTTGGCACCAAGTGGGAGTTGTTCAACTCCAACCTGCTGCTCAATGCCGCCCTGTTCCGCACCGAGAAAACCAACGCCCGCGAGAACGACCCGGTGGACAGCACGCTCATCGCGGTTGTCGGTGAACAACGGGTTGACGGTATCGAGCTTGGTGCAGTTGGACGGCTGAATGAACGCTGGAACGTGATCGCAGGCTATACCTGGCTGGACAGCGAGGTCACCAAGTCCGTCATTCCCGGACAGGCAGGAAATGAGCTGAGCAATACGCCGCAAAACACCTGGAGCATCTGGACCACCTACCAGTTCACAGCATCCCTGCAGTTGGGGGTTGGAACACAGTATGTGGATGAGCGCTACAGCAATAACAACAATGAACGGATCGCGCCGTCATACCAGCTGTGGAACGCCATGCTCGCTTACCAGTTCGACAATGGCTTTGGGCTGAGACTGAATGCCAATAACCTGGCAGATGAAGACTATGCCGCCAATGTGGGCGGCGGACACTACATTCCGGGCGAAGGACGCAGCGTGATCCTCTCGGCCGATTTTCAATTCTGACGGGACAGGGCTTATCGCATGTTGCTGGAAATACCCGGGCTGCTGAACCCACGGCAGGTTCAGCAGATCAGACAGAAACTCGACCAGGCTGACTGGCGGGACGGCCGGGTCACGGCCGGCCATCAGTCTGCGAAAGTGAAACACAACCTGCAACTGGATGAAGACGACCCGGTGGCACGGGAACTCGGCGATGTGCTGCTCAAAGTACTGCCGCAGAACCTGCTTTTCATGGCTGCGGCGGTGCCGTTCAAGATTTTTCCGCCGCTGTTCAATTGTTATCGCGACGGTAGCAGCTTCGGCCAGCATATCGACAATGCCATCCGGCCGGTAAAAGGCTCCTCGCACCGGATTCGAACGGACCTTTCCATGACAGTGTTCCTCAGTGAACCGGCCGAATACGACGGCGGTGAACTGGTCATCGAAGATACCTATGGCAGCAAGAGCGTCAAGCTTCCCGCCGGGCACGCGGTTCTCTATCCCGCGTCAAGCCTGCACCACGTAACGGCGGTAACCCGCGGACGAAGAGTGGCTTCGTTCTTCTGGATCCAGAGCATGGTGCGCGATGACGGCCGGCGCCGGATACTGTTCGACCTGGACGTGGAAATCCAGCGGCTGGGCAAGGAGTTCCCGGAGTCGCCCTCATTGCCCAGGTTGACCGGAATTTACCACAACCTGGTGCGCATGTGGGCTGACGTGTGAGCTTCCCCGTCCGCAACAGAATATTGACAACACTCAATGCTGCCAGTGGCTGGCGGCAGCCCGGATACTTTGCATGAAATTCCGATCCATCCTGTTCTGGGCCCACTTGAGCTGTGGCGTGCTGGCTGGCCTGGTCATACTGATGATGTCGGTGACCGGAGTGTTGCTGACCTACGAACGGCAGATCCTCAGCTGGGCTGACCGGCAAAGCCTGCCCGATATCAGGCCCGGTGCTCAGCGAGCATCAATGGATGACCTTATCGCCTCTGCCAGGGCATCGGCTTCCGGCGCGGAGCCGGCAGCAGTTACCGTGACCCCAGGTGAAAATGATGCAGTGGCCGTTTCCATGGGCCGTGGTCATACGGTTTATGTCGACCCCTATACCGCCCAGGTTCTGGGCGAAGGCGCCAAAGGTGTCCACGCTTTCTTCAACTGGGTGACGCAGATGCACCGGTGGTTTGCGGTGGGTGATGACAGCCGCCCTGTCGCGCGCGCCATTACAGGGGCTTCAAACCTCCTGTTCCTGTTCCTGGTACTTTCCGGCATGTACTTGTGGCTGCCTCTGGTTTACCGAAAGACCCAATTCCGCATGCGGCTGTGGTTTACCCGCCAGCCGAAATCCGGCAAGGCTCGTGATTTCAACTGGCATCATGTATTTGGCATCTGGATGGGCCTGCCGCTGGCCCTGATCATCGCCTCCGCCACGGTCTTTTCCTATGGGTGGGCGAATGCGCTGGTTTACCGGGCGTTCGGTGAAGAGGTGCCGCAACGTGCCGGACCACCTGGCCGGGATCCCGGCCCGGGCGCGCGCGCAACCACAGGCGCAACTGACCTCGATGCCTTGCTGGCCACGGCTACCCGCCAAGCCGCGGACTGGAATTCGCTGACTCTGCGCCTGCCTGTCAGCGGCGAAGCCAGCATTACACTCGATCGGGGAACCGGTGGACAGCCGCAGAAGCAGTCAACCCTGGTGATGGATTCAGCCAGTGCCACTTTGATAAGGACGGATACTTTCGAAGACCAAACCCCCGGCCGCCAGGCGCGCAGCATCATTCGCCGCCTGCACACGGGCGAAGTGCTGGGCGTGGCGGGCCAGACACT
>CBFGWJ010000369.1:0-3156 GCA_965652335.1 uncultured Gammaproteobacteria bacterium
CATTGAACGCGTCATCATGCTCGGGTCGCCAACGTTTCATCCCTACCGGGATGACCGTCACAACCGCGTCATCGGCAAAGTAGGTGAAATGCTGAGCCGCCGCTCGGCCGCGGAATTGTCGGGTCGCGCCGGCCTGTTGCATGTGGATGCGCAACAACCCGCCTTGCCCTTCATCGCCGTGCACAGCCCGCTGGACGGGATTGTGGACCATCGCAGCTGCCGCATTCCGGATTACATCGTCAGCCAGGCTGAACCTCCTGCAGTGCGGGAAAACCTGCAGGTGATGTCCACGCATATCGGCATGAGCGTCAGCCCGTGGGTTTGCCTGGCCATTGCGGATCGCCTGGTGCAATCACCGTCAGCCTGGCAGCCTTTCGACCCGTCGCGGTATTTTCCGGAGCCCCTCAGCCTGTTGCTGCCACTGGTTTATCCGCCGGCAAAGGCGTCCCGCCCGGTGGATGCGGCGAGAATGCTTGCAACGCTGGAAAAGGCGTGCAGTTGATGAATAACCGTCGCACAGCGAAAGAAGCACAGCCTCCTCGGCGGCCGGTACTGGAATGCCTGGCCCAGGAGCATCGCCACATTGCGGGCCTGCTGAACCTGCTGGAACAGCGGGTGGCAAACACCCGCAAGCTGTCAACCGGCGACCTTTACCTTTTGGCCGATATCATCGGCTATCTGCACGACTTTCCCGACCAGGTTCATCATCCCACGGAAAACCAACTGTTCGAGCGCCTGCAGAAGCGGCGCCCTGACCTGGCGCCGGAGTTGGCCGGTTTGCGCCGGGAGCACGAACAACTGGCTGCCGAAACGCTGCAGCTGCTGGATGCCCTGGAGCAGGCCATCGCCGCCGGCGGGTCGCCTTCGCTGCGCACCCACATCAAGCCCCGCATCAAACACTTCGTGGCCAGCCAGCGTGCGCACATGGAACGCGAGGCCCGCAACGCCTTCGCCGCCGCCATCACCGGCCTGGCCGAAACAGACTGGCGCGCCCTGGAACGACGCACGGAGTTGCATGAAGACCCTCTGTTCGGGGCCGGAGTGCAGCCACGCCAGCGGCTGCTGTTCGAGTACCTGGTGCACCCCGGGCGCAGTTCCGCTACCACCGTGCTGGCCAGCAGCATGGACCTGCAGGAGCGTTGGCTGGACATGGCCGGGGCGCTGGAAAGCGGCGTTACTGAAGCGCTGGGTGTGTTTGAAAACGCCGCCCGCGCCCTGTATGGCGAAACCCGCAACCTGCTGCTGGCTGAACAGCACTATGCGGATCCCTGGCAGCGCGTTATCTGGCCCTGGCATTACAGCCGGCTGCTGGGGCGTACCGCGTGGCAGGGTAGCGGAGCCTTGCTGAAAGCATCCGGCAAAACCGCGAGGAATGTCTGTGCCGCCGCCTGGCGCAGGCAGCAAACCCCGGCCCCACTCCAGCAGGAACAATGAAGAGGGGGCCGAACAAAGTGCCAGGTAACGTGCCAGTTAAAGTGCCGGGAAAAACACCAGGTAAAGCGCCGCGGAAAATGCCGGGCAAGGCGCCGGGGAAAGCGGCGAAGAAGGCTGCGCACACGCCGGGCATCGTCTTTTTTGATCTCGATGGCACGCTGCTGGACGGTTACTCGGCAGCGTTCTTCCTTGCCCGGCGTCATCTGGGCAACAAGCCCGACTTGTCGGAACGCCTGAAGCAGGCATTCGCGGCAGTTCGCCACATCGCGGGAAGGACGGACTTCACTGTTGCCATGGCGGAGCTGTCGGTGGGGCTGCGCGGTGTGGCCGAGAGCGAGATGCAGGAATTGGCACAAAGCGTATTCGATCACGACCTGCTTCCGCGCATCTATCCCGAAGCCCGCGCCCTTGTCAAGGAGCACCAGTCGCGCGGTGACACCGTGGTGATCGTGAGTTCCGCTACCCAGTTCCAGGTAGAACGGATCGCGCAGGAGCTGGGCATAGAAGATGTGTTGTGCACACAGCTGGAAGTCCATGAAGGACGGCTCACTGGCATGCTGCACGGTGAAGCCTGTTACGGCGAGGGCAAGGTACGTCAGGCCAAAGAATTCTGCCGGTGGCACAAAACAGACTTGAAGCACTGCACCTTTTACAGCGATGGCAGCGAGGACCTGCCTTTGCTTGAAGCCGTGGGCCATCCGCGGCCGACCAATCCGGACTCGCGATTGACCAAAATCGCCGACGAGCGCGGCTGGCCTGTGCAGCGCTTCCAGCCCCGTGGCTGGCCGGGCCTGCTGGATATGGCCCGCACCGGCCTGGTGTACGGCAGCCTGTTGCCGTCTTTCCTGCTGGCCTCACCGCTGGGCATCCTGTCCGGCAACCGCCGCGCAGTGAGCAACGCCGGTTTCAGCCTGTGGGGCGAGTTCGGCAGCGCAGCAGCCGGGCTGGAGATGGAGGTCAGTGGCGAGCAGTACCTGCACAGCCACCGGCCGGCAGTGTTCGTGTTCAACCACCAGAGCGCGGTGGATGCGCTGGTGATTGCCCGGCTGCTGCAACGTGATTTCAGCGGCCTGGCCAAGAGCGAGCTGAAGGCCAATCCGTTGCTGGGCCCGGCGTTGCAGTTTGCCGATGTGGTGTTCATCGACCGGCAGCACACAGGCTCCGCCGCCCTGCAACCCGCCATCGAAAAACTGCGCGAAGGCGTTTCCATCACCGTCGCGCCCGAAGGTCGCCGCTCAACCGGCTACCGCCTCGGCCCGTTCCGCAAGGGCGCATTCCTGATCGCCATGCAGGCGGGCGTGCCGGTGATTCCGATTGTCATTGCCAACGCGGCGGATGCCCTGCCACGCTCGGCGGTGTTCATCCGCCCGGCCAAAGTCCGGGTCAAGGTGCTCAAGCCCATCAGCACGCGCGGCTGGAATTCCGCCAACCTGGAGCAGAAAATCGCTGCATGCCGAACTCAGTTCCTCAAGGCCCTGGACCAGTGGCCCGAAGTGGCGCCGGCGGAGTAACGGCATGAAACCCGCCACACTCGACGCGGCCTGGCAGGACGAACTGCAGGGGGTCGTGGCGGCTGTGGGCAAGCCCGCCGAGGCCGTGGAAAGCCAGGCAAAACGCGACCTGGAAGAACTCGGCGGACGTCGCGGCTGGCTGGGCAGCACGTTATTTGCCGCGTTGAGCCGCTTCATCCGTCGGCGTGGTTATCCGGGCCAGCCGGTGTAC
>CBFGWJ010000370.1:0-3153 GCA_965652335.1 uncultured Gammaproteobacteria bacterium
GGCTGGTAAACCGGGTAGTTCACGTTGGCATCGCGAAAGCCTTTCAGCGTCTGGATCAGCCCGTGCATGCCGCGCTCGCGGGTGCGCCGAACGTGGTTGAAGTCCAGTTCAACCGTGATGATCTCGCGCGTGGACGGCGCCTGGTGGATGACATTGCCGTCCGGCCCGACCACGATGGACTGGCCATTGCCCAGCCGTCCTGCGTTGTTGATGTTCACAAAGTAAAGCTGGTTGCAGGCTGCGTTTGCCTTGGCAAGGGAGAGTTCCACATGGCGATCGATGGTGTTCGTCAGCGTGGGCACGATGATGGCCTCGGCGCCCATCCAGGCCAGTTGCCGGGCCATCTCCGGATACCACATGTCGAAACAGATCATCAGTCCCAGGCGGCCAACGCCAGGCACATCGAACACCACGAATTCGTCGCCGCGCGACACGCCTTTTTCATAGGGGAAAAAGGGGTAGCGCTTGGAGTAGCGCGCCACCACCTTGCCGGCCGGATTGATCACCGGAGCGGTGTTGTAGACCTTGCCCTTGCGGCGCTCAAAAATCGAACCCGGCACCAGCCAGACATCATTGCGCCGCGCGGCGTCACGAAAGCAATTCTCCACTTCGCCGGGGATTTCGACTGCCAGCTCGGTATTGGCGCCATAGGTGCACAACTCCGGCAGCACCACCATCTGGATCCAGGGAAAACGCTTCTTGACGGCGTCGATTTCCTGTTCGATGGTGGACAGGTTGTCCTCGGCGCACAACTCCAGTTGCAGTCCGGCGATGGCCAGATGGCTCATACTCACAATTCCCGTTCAGCAGTTCAGAATGGGCAGGCGAACCCGCCGTGATGGGTCACAGCTTAGGTGCAGTGTCGCGAGTGAGATAGAACCAGTTGGCTCTGGCTTATGAGTCCAGTTGCGGCGGAGCGGTTTCCAGGATGCCGGAATCGACCAGCCACAGGCTGCCCGGCCGCCACCAGTGGATGCGGTTGCCATCCAGGGTGACCCGCAGTTTGCTCACTTCGCCGTAACCCCATTGCTGCCATTGGCGGCAGTAGAGATTCTTTTCCAGCCACCAGCGGCCTTCATCGCAATCTTCGTTGGCATGGCCAGATCGGCCGGTCATGCGGCCATCGGCATGCAGTTCGATGGTGCAGGGGTCGCCGTAAAAGGTTTTGTAGTGAATGATGGCGCCTGGTAACAGCGTGGCCAGCTGCAAGCCATCCAGCAGCGCCGGGTCGTTTTCGCTGAGGCGTTCGATGCGGTCGCCGGAAAGTTCCTGGATCAGCTGCGTGAGCTGCCGGACGCCCTCGCGGATCTGCTCTTCCGGAATACTGGTAACGCCCATGCGGAAGAAGTTGCGTGGCTGGCGACGGCCGCCGTAGAAGTGCGAGTCGGGCTCGATCAGGATGCCACGCCGCGCCGCCTCGCTGACCAGGTTTTCCACCCGCAGCGGTTCCGGGCATTCCACCCAAAGCGCGGTACCGCCCGAAGTCGGCAGCGTGATTTCCGTGCTGCGCAGGTGATGGTTGAGCGCCTGCCGCAGCGCATCCCAGCGCTGTCCCAGGATGCGGTGCAGTCGGGCCATGGAAGCATCGTAATGGCCCAGCGAAAGAAACAGCGCGGCAGTGCGCTGGGTCAGCAGGCTTGGGCGCCCGATCACCATCTGCCGCAGTTTGCGCGCTTCGCGAATCAGCTCGGGCGCCGCGACGATGAAACCAATGCGCAGGCCTGGGGACAGCATTTTCGGAAGGCCGGAAACATAGATCACCCGGTTTTCCGTATCCATGCTGTGCAGCGCGGGTTGGGGTTGCCCAAGGTAATTGTGCTCGTGTTCGAAATCATCTTCGATGATCACCTGGTCATGCCTGCCCGCTTGCTTGAGCAGGGCCAGCCGCCGTTGCCGGTGCATGGTCACGGCGGTGGGTACCTGGTGGCTGGGCGTGACATAAATGATCTGCGCGGATTGCAGGGCCGCGGTGATCACCATGCCGTTCTCGTCCACCGGCTGGTACAGCACATCGGCCCCGGATTGCTGCAGCAACTGTCGCATCTGCGGGTTGCCCGGGTCCTCCATCGCCACCTTGACGCCCGGCCCCGCCAGCAGTTGGGTCAACAGGTAGAGGGCATTCTGTTCACCGCTGGTGATGAGGATCTGGTCGCTGGCCGCGGTGATACCCCGGCGCGGCAACATCTTGGTGCGGATCTCCTCGATCAGGTCCGGATCGTCCGCATAGCCCTCGGTCACCGAGCCATCATTGATCACCCGGCTGCCCAGCGCCATGCGGCTGGCTTCGCGCCATTGCGCGGTGGGATACAGCGAGGAATCGAAATAGCCATCAATGAACGGGTAGGGATGGCGCTGCCAATGGGCCGGCACCTGGAACTGCGGCGGCGCCTGCAACTTCAGCCGGATGCGTCGCCGCCAGGAACTGTCCATTTCAGCGTGGGCGGAAGACGAACCGAAGTATCCCACCCGACCTTCCAGCACGCCGCGGCTGACGAACAGACCACTGCGTTCGCGGCTCTCAATGAACCGCTCTTCCACCAATTGCTCGCAGGCCAGCACCACGGTATTGCGCGCCACGCCCAGTTGTTCCGCCAGTTTGCGCGAAGAAGGCAGCCTGGTGCCGGGCGGAAATACCCCTTGCAGGATGGCATCCACCAGCTTTTGGCGGATCTGCGCCTGCAGGTTCAGCGGACTGGACGGGTCCAGATAAAGCAACGACTCAGCCATGATGCCGGCCGCCAGACAGGGTGCATTTTCTTGAGTTTTCTGCCGTTGCCACGGGATCATTCTAAAGCAGCGGCGGCGAGCCGGGCCATGTCATCGAGCATTTGCGGGTTTGCAACGTATGCGCAGCCATGCGGTCGTACTCGCTGGGCATAGTAGATGCCGTCAAAGCTTGTTACCCTTCAGCCTCAAAGCAACAGGAGCCGTTTTCATGTCACGCATGGTTACATTGGCCGTATTCCTGGCCCTGGTGGTTCTGGCCGCCTGGATGGGTTCGCAATTCCCGGCGGGCGAATATTATGCGCTGCTCAATAAACCGGCCTGGGCGCCTCCGGCGTGGCTGTTCGGTCCGGTGTGGTCGGTGCTGTACGTGCTGATGGCAGTGGCCATGTGGCTGGTGTGGGAGAAGGGCGTACCAGCGAGATCCGG
>CBFGWJ010000371.1:0-3153 GCA_965652335.1 uncultured Gammaproteobacteria bacterium
CATCATCGTCACCACCACGCGGCCGACCAACGACTTTGAAACCAACGGCACCTTCAGCATTGCCCAGGACAGCACCTACCTCGGTAAGGGCGGCATCTCCGGCGCGCTGATTGAAGACGAGCTGTATTTCCGGCTGTCGGCCGACTGGCGCAGCTCTGATGGCTACTACAGTAATTCCTACCTGGGCCGCGATGACGTGGTCGATGCTTATGAAGGGTTCAACGTCAACGCCCGCCTGATCTGGGAAGCCGGCGACAACACCACCTGGGACACCAAGTTGCGGGTGGGCACGGTGGATGCGTCCTCCATTACCTTCAATTCGACATTTGCCCTGCCGGTATTCGCCGCGGCCCTGAACAATCCGCCGGCCTACCAGAACGTGAACGATTTCGACTTCCAGTTCGATCCCAATGTGATTTCCGACAACGACCAGGACTCGCTGGAGTTTTCCACCAAGGTGGACCACCAGATGGAGGGCATGAAGTTCACCGGCTGGTTCCTGTACAGCGATATCGAGAATGACCTGATGTCGGATGGTACCTCCGCGGCGTTCGGCTTCTACAACGGCGACCCGGTGTGCCAGCAAACGGTGAGTGCCTTGTCGTACAGCTACCCACTGCTGCCGCCACAGTTCATCGGCCTGACGCCGACCGGTGTGATTTTTGATCCGAACGGTTCCTTCCTCGGTGCTTATACTCCGACCACCTGCGACGGCATCCAGGAGCAGCTGCGCAACCAGAAAGACATGAGCGTGGAAATGCGCATCGCTTCCGACACCGACTCAAAGCTGCAGTGGATGGGCGGCGTGTACTTCCTGGATATCGACCGGCAGGTGGGCGTATCGCTGAACCGCGACAGCGGCGAGCTGCCCATTCGCGGGCTGTACCAGCCCGAGCCTGGCCCGAACTCCACCGCATCGCTGGTGTACGACCAGTTCGACAGCCAGGTGTTCGCGGTATTCGGCTCCATTGACTACGACGTGACCGACAGCCTGGAACTGTCACTGGCCCTGCGCTACGACAACGAGAAGCGCAGCACTTCCAGCCTGGTGGACCCGACCGCGCGGCAATCCTACATCGACCTGAACTTTGACGGCATCTTCAACGACCCGTTGAACCCGGCCCTGAGCAGCCTGATCAATGATCCGGTAAACCCGACCATTCCTGACAAGGATGAAACCTTCTCCGAAACACAACCCAAGGTTTCTTTCCGCTGGGATGCCGCCGAGAATACTTCCATCTACGGCAGCTGGGGTGTCGGTTTCAAGGCCGGTGGCTTCAATAACGCCGGCAGCGCCGCCACTGTGGGCATATTCAACAACAGCTTCATCAACGGCGGCATCGGCATCAACTTCGCCGACATGCTGGGCGTGCCCTTGCCGGTCATCAGCGATGACTATGACAAGGAAACCTCCAGCGCATTTGAGCTGGGCTTCCACAGCACCGTGGCCGGCGGCCGCCTGCGCCTGAACGGTGCGGCCTACTACACTGAAGTCACCGACATGCAGTTCTTCGAGTTCTTTGTCGGCACCTTCGGCCTGCTGCGCGTGGTCTCCAATATCGACAAGGTGGAAATCACCGGCCTGGAACTGGGTGCCGACTTTGTGTTGAACGACAACTGGCGCTTTTATGCCGGCGGCAACTGGCTGGATTCCGAGATCAAGGCCAACAGTTCACGACCCGACACGGTGGGCAATGTTTCCCCGTACACCCCCGAGTACACGCTGAACTTCAGCGCCGACATGAACTACCCGATCACCGACCGCCTCAACCTGCTGGCCCGTGCGGACGCACGCTTCGTGGGCGAAACCTGGTTCCACACCGTGCAGGAAGGGCAGCGCCCCACCATCTTCATGCCGCTGTTTGAGCTGGGCTTTGGCCCGGGCGCCGGCGCCCTGGGTATCGCGAACTACGATGTCGCGCGGCGCGATGAGTTTGGCATCATCGATTTACGCCTGGGTGTGGGCGGCGACAACTGGACCCTGATGGGCTTCGTCACCAACCTCACGGACGAAGACTACCTGGAGGAAGTGATTCCGGCGCCCGAGTTCGGCGGCAACTTCGACCATCCGGGCGCCGAGCGGCGCTATGGCGTGGAAGTGAGCTTCCGCTACTGACAGCGTGATGGAGCGTGAGCCCGGCTCACGCGTAACTAAAACGGTCCGGGGTGATGCTAGACGTCACCCCGGCCTTCGAGCCGGGGTCCAACTGCCGTTGGATACCCCTAACAACGCATACCCAAAGTGTCCGTCATTCAGGCTTTTCTACTCCGCCATTCCGGCTTTTCTATTCCGATATTCCGGCGCAGACCGGAATCCAAACGAGCCAACCGCGTGAATGTCGACTGGATGCCGGATCACGCTCGCTGCACTCGCTGTCCGGGATGACGTTCCAAGCAGCTCGTTAAGCAAATTTTACAAACCCACGGTAATTCCGCGCCTGGCCTGCCGCATCACGATCGCAACAAACCGTTGATTTAAAACAATTTATCCGGCTGGCACAAAACCTGCTTCATTCCACGCGACGGTCGTTCTAGTGAAACCCCGTTCATTCTGGGTTCACCGGCCATAAGCCAACCTTGCGTCAAGGCTGTAAACCACTGAAGAAAGGAGCTGACCATGAAACGCACCATTCTGATTACTGTTTTGATTCCGCTGCTGGCGCTGTTTGCCGCACAGAATGCGCGCGCCGATTTGGGCGTTGCGGTCACCGTGGGTGAGCCTGGCTTCTATGGGCAGATCGTGCTGGGCAACGCCTATCCCGCGCCGGCACTGGTTTACCGCGAGCCGGTTGTCATTCACCGCACACACCAGCATTACCGCCCGGTTTACCTGCATGTGCCCAAAGGCCATGCCAGGAACTGGAAGAAGCACTGCAAGCACTACGATGCCTGCTATCGCCCGGTGTACTTCGTGCAGGACAGCTGGTACGAAGATGTGTACGTGCCCACCTACCACAAGCACCATGGCAAGAAAGGCAAGAAGAAGGGCAAGCACAAACACCATCACTGATAGCACAGTTGCTGAGTGATTTTTCCGTGGCCTGAGACTTGTGCCCTCAATCCTGGCCACGCTCTGGGGCCGGAGTGCAAGCAAGCGCTTCTACAGGCAAACGCTTCACTCTGGCCCCAACTTTTTAATCCGGAACCTGGCGA
>CBFGWJ010000372.1:0-3143 GCA_965652335.1 uncultured Gammaproteobacteria bacterium
GCCGGATGCTTTCACCGCTAGCCCTGGGCTGGCTGAATGGCTGGATGAGCGGCTGGGCGCAATCGGCAACTGCGTCGCCATCGCTACCGGCGGCTGGGGCGATACCGCGCGGTTCAAGTTGAGCGCCGCCGGGCTGGATGTCTACAACCTCCCCCTGGCCAGCAGCGATGACGGGGACAGCCGGCAGGCCATCATGCAGCACGCGCTCGGGCTGCTGTCGGCGGGTTCCGGCTTCCCGGCCAGGACAGGCGAAACACCATCCGTCTGCTACATCGGCGATGGCGTCTGGGACTGGCTCGCGGCACGCAAGCTGCGCTGGGAGTTCATCGGCATCGCGTCGGGCGAACAGGCCCGCAGGCTGGAGCAGGCCGGCGCACAACAGGTTTACTGCAACTTTGCCGAACTGGCCGCATCCAAACCCCTTTTCGCCGGCGCCAGGAATTGCAAGATCCATGCTTCCAACCCATAGCCGCAATTCTGGCCGCAATCCGGGTCGCGATCCGGGCCGGAACCTGCGCGCCGTGTTCCTGCACGCCCTGTTACAGCGCGCCTGGGAGCTGCCCAAGTTGCTGCCCAGGCTGTTGCCCGGACTGTTGCCCGGACTGTTGATTGCGCTGCTGGCAAGCGGGCAGGCCCACGCGGATGTACTCGATATCAGGGTCAGCGGTATCGACGAACCCATGCTGGCCAATGTGCAGAACCGGGTCAATACGCTGTCGATCAACGAGGAGCGCAAACTCGGCAGGAAGCGGCTGGACCGGCTCGTTGCCCAGGCTGAGCAGGAAGCCGTTCGAGCGTTGCGTCCGTATGGCTACTACCAGGCCACCGCCAGCAGCAAATTGCAGCAGCCGGAGGAACGGCGCTGGTTGCTTCTGTTGCAACTGGCGCCCGGCCCGGCTGTTCAGGTGAGCCGCGCGGACATCCAGGTCAGCGGCCCTGGCGCGGGGCTGGAAGAATTGCGCGACTGGCGAAGGAACTGGCCATTGACGGTCGGGAAAAGACTGGACCAGGTGCTGTGGGAGGAGCAGAAAAACCGCGCCCTGGAACTGGCGGAAAGCCACGGCTATCTCGCCGCGCAGTTTACCCGCCACCAGATCCGTGCCGACCTCGACCGCAACACCGCTGAGCTGGAACTGGAATTGCAGACCGGGCCGCAAGCCGTGATGGGCACGGTGGATTACCAGCAGGACGTGGTGAATCCGGGCATCCTGCAAGGTTTGCCCCGGTTCGAGCCCGGCCAGGCCTACGATGCCTGGTTGCTGGAAAAATTCCGCATGGATGTGTGGCAGACCGGCTACTTCGAAAATGTTGAAGTCATCGAGGAGCGCCGGCTGGAGGAATCGCCGCCGGTGGTCAACCTGCAAGTGAAAGCCTCTGCCCGCAAGCCGAATACCTACCAGGGCACGCTGGGCTTTGGCACGGACACCGGGGTTCGCGCCCAGGTGCTGTGGACCCGCCGCCTGTTGTCCAGCCGTGGCGACAGCCTGGATGTGGGCCTGGGCTGGCAGCAAACCAACGAGGAGTACTCCTTTCGCAGTGCCTACCGCCTGCCTCGGCGCGAGCGCGCGCGACAATACTGGACCGCGGATTTTGCCATTCGCCGCGTCAACCAGGACCTGGAAATCCAGCTGAACGACAACGCCGATGAGCTCATCAAGCTGGCCAATGGCGATGTCAGCAGCTACTCCGTCAAGGGTGGCCTGCTGGTGCTGCGCGGTTTCGAAGACGGTTACCAGCAGGTTTACGAGAACTGGTTTGGCCAGTATGTGCTGGAAAACAATGATTACCGGCTGCTGGATCGGTATGTTCCCGAATCGCAACAGGGCCTCAGCACCGAACAGCAGGACCTGCTGAGGGGCACGGGCAGCTCGATGTCGCTGGGCGTGAGCTGGGACTGGCCCGCCGTGCGCGGCAGCGGGTTTGAAACCGTTGGCCATAATGAGCGCCTGTGGGTGTTTACCGCCAATGAGGCCTGGGGTTCGGATGCCAATTTCACCCAGGCCTATGTTTCCAGCACCTGGCACCGCATGCTGGGCGATCGCTTCAAGCTGCTGCTGCGCGGCGAAGCCGGCTATTCCGATGCCCGCGTCACCGAGCTGGACCTGCAGCTGGATGATGTGAGCGGCCAGCTGTCGGTCACCCAGTTGCCGGTGCTGTATCGCTTCAAGGCCGGCGGCAGCCGCAGTGTGCGCGGTTATTCGTTTGAGTCGCTCAGTAACAACGGCATCGGCTCGAACAACATCATCACTGCCAGCGCCGAAGTTGAAATGCTGTTCCGGCCCGACTGGTCGGCAGCGGCCTTCGTGGATACCGGCAATGCGTTCAATGACTGGGGGAAGATGGACCTGAAAACCGGTGTGGGCCTGGGCCTGCGCTGGTACACCATCGTCGGCGCCATGCGGCTGGATATCGCCCATCCGCTGGACCTGGAAGGCGACTCCTGGCGACTGCATTTCACCATCGGGACGCCGCTGCTATGACGCGCCGCGGAAAGATCCTGCTGTTCCTGCCCACCCTGCTGCTGCTGTTGCTCAGCCTCGCCATGGCCTGGCTGCTGCGCACCGAAAGCGGCGCCGGATTCGCCTGGCGGCAGGCCGGCAACCTGCTGGATGGCGAACTGGAGGCCGGAAGCCTTTCCGGCAACCTGTCGTCCGGACTGGAACTGAAGCAGTTCAGTTACCGGGATGAAGGCGTGCAGGTAACCGCCGGGCGAATCAGCCTCAGCTTTGACCTCGACCTGTTTCCCCCGGCCCTGAACCTGGCGCGGTTGGCCAGCAGCGCTGTGGAAGTACAGTTGCTGGATACCGGAACGCAGCCGGAAAAGTCCAGGGTTGAGGTGCTTTCCGGCCTGCGGTTGCCCTACCCGGTGCGGTTCTCCGCGGTCACTTTGGCCGGCTTGCGGGTACTGGACTCCAGCGGGGCTGAGCTGTTTACCGCCAGT
The DNA here is from genome assembly GCA_965652335.1 of uncultured Gammaproteobacteria bacterium. Classification (GTDB taxonomy): domain Bacteria; phylum Pseudomonadota; class Gammaproteobacteria; order Xanthomonadales; family SZUA-36; genus JAWXBM01. The sequence continues at coordinate 2,942 of CBFGWJ010000372.1, forward strand.
GACATCCTGGCGCGGGGTGCGTGGCACCAGCGGCTGGAAATTGCTGAAGCCCGGCTCAACAGCCTGGATACCGGGTGGCAACTGGCGGGTGAGCTGCAACTGCGGCAACCGTTTGAAACCAGTGCCACCGTTACCGCCGGAACCTCGGTGCAGCTGGACGATGACACGCGCATGCCATTGCAGGTGCAGGCCGATTTCACCG
>CBFGWJ010000373.1:0-3124 GCA_965652335.1 uncultured Gammaproteobacteria bacterium
CCAACCAGGCACATATCGCCGACGGCACACTGACGCACCTGGGGCGCACCGCGCTGATATCGGCGCGAGGTATCGAGATCGCCCTGAACGACATCCGCCAACAACCCTTCACGCCCTCAGGGTTGTTCGAATGCGGGCTGGATCCGTGGAGCAAGAAGATCCTCGTGCTCAAGTCGACGCACCATTTTTATGCCGGCTTTCACCAGCGGGCCGCAAGTATTCTCTATTGTGACGCGCCCGGAACGCTGAACAGCGACATATCCAGGTTGCCTTACCGCCACGTCCGGCGACCGATTTGGCCACTGGACCCGATCAACCCGCAACAACTGACCGTCGCTTCGTGAGCCCCGGATAAGCACGCATGAAAGTGCTGTTCATCACTGTCCTGGTTATCGCATTGGCCGGCTCCGGCGTGGCGCTGGCGTATGCGCTCGGGGCCAGCACCGTGATCGCGTTCCTGGTCACCGACAGCCTGCCGTTCCTGCTGGCCGCGCCGCAGCGGATTTTCTCCACGCTGGATGTGTTTGCCATCATGGCCATGCCGCTGTTCATCCTGGCCGGCGAGCTGATGAACCGTGCCGGCGTGACCCGCTCGCTGATCGACCTGTCGCTGCTGCTGCTCGGGCGATTCCGCGGCGGCCTCGGACATGTGAACATCATGACCTCGGTATTTTTCGCCGGTATCAGCGGTTCAGCCTCGGCGGATATCGCAGCGCTTTCGAACACCTTCGTGCCTCAGATGGAGAAACGCGGCTACAGCCGTGAGTATGCCGGCGCCATTACCGCGGCGGCCTCGGTTATCGGCCCGATCATTCCGCCCTCCATCATCATGATCCTGTACGGTGCGATCATGTCCACCGATGTGGCAGCGCTGTTTGCCGCCGGCCTGGTGCCGGGGCTGCTCATTGCACTGGCGCTGTTCGTCACCAATGGCGTCATTGCCCGGCGTGAAGGCCATCCGGGTGGCACCAAAGACGACATACCGCCATTGTGGCCAACGCTGCGCCGTGGTGCTTCCGCCATCCTGCTGCCGCTGATCATCCTGGGTGGCATCGTGTTTGGCATCATGACACCCATCGAAGCCGGCGCGGTGGCCTGTATCACTGCCGCCATCATTGGCTGGTCCAACGGTGAGCTGGACTGGGCATCAGCCAGCGAGGCCATGGAGCGCACGGCTATCCTGACCGGCTCCATTTTCATGATCATCGCCGCCGCCAGCCTGATGAGCTACCTGGTGGTGCTGCACCAGGTGCCCGACATGCTGGCCGAGTTGGTCAGCCGCATCCAGCTGGACGGCATAAAGTTCATCCTGCTGATCATGCTCACCTTCCTGATTCTCGGGATGGGTTTTGATTTCATGCTCGGGATTACCGTGGTGGCACCCTTGCTGGTGCCGATAGCAGTGAGCCAGGGCGCCGACCCGGTGGCGCTGGGTGTGATGATTTGCATCAACATGACCATTGGCCTCATCACCCCTCCCCTGGGCGGCGCCATCCTGCTGGTCGCCACCATCACTGGTCAGGGCTACTGGTCATTGTGCAAACGCACCCTGCCGTTCGTGGTGGCGGAACTGCTGGTACTGATGCTGATCGTGTTTTTCCCTGAAATCGCGCTGGCCCTGCCGCGCATGCTGGGGCTGTTGTGAAGCGCCGCGCACTCATCCAGGGCATGGGTGGAGCCGTCCTGGCCGGCTGCCTGGGGTCCGCCCGGGCCGACGTCTACAGCGATGTGAAAATCGGCATGTCCACGCCGGCCAACTTCCAGGACAACGGTGTGTTCGTGTGGATCAAAACCTGCGCCGACCTGCTGGAGCAGAATGGATTCGGCGTGCGCATCTACCCCAACAGCACCATCGGCGGTGAACACGAACGCATTTCGCAGATGCAGCTGGGCCTGCTGGACATCAACGCCACGGGTGGCGATGAAGTCGCCCGCTGGTCGCCCATGGCCGCCGCCGGAGCCCGGCCGTTCCTGGTGAACTCCTACGATCACATGAGCCGGCTGATTGCCGACACGCCCTACGTCGAAGCCATTTCCCGGGACCTGCGCCCACACGGCCTGGAACTGGTGGACCTGGCCTACACCGCATCCATGGTCGGCCTGTTCACACGCGGCACGCCGGTACATCATCTGTCCGACCTGCAGAAATTACGGCTGCGGGTGTTGAGCGAAGCCGACTTCAGCCTGCTGCGCGCCTGGCAGGTCCGTGGCGTGAAAGTCGCCTGGGAGGAAGTGGCCCAGGCGCTGCAAACCGGCATCGTCGATGCCTACCTGAATCCGCCCAACGTCGCCACCATGTTCGGCCATGGCACCGTGCTGGACTACTTCAGCGACCTGCGCATGGGCCCGGCCAGCCGCCTGCTGGTGGCCTCCACCCACTGGCTGGACTCGCTGACGCCAGCGCAACGCGACCAGGTGCAGGGTTTCTTCCTGCAGGCCCGCGCCGCCAACCGTGCCTGGGCGCGTGACCGCGAAGCGCTGGACCGGCGACGGCTGGAGAAAACCGGCATCGAGTGGATCACCCTCAGTGATGAGGCGCGGCAGGACTGGGTGGATGCCAGCACGGCGATACCGCCCAGCGCCTGGGATACACCCGAGGCCTCGGCGCAATACCTTGAGTGGGTGGAAGCCACACGGAGGCCGGGCGAATGAGCCCCTTGCAACGCCACCCGTTGCTGCGAACCCTGGGGCGCATATCCGCCGCACTGGACAAGGTGGCAGTGCTGGTGGCCAAGTCCGGCATCCTGGTGATGGTGGTGTGCATCGCCATCCAGATCATCGCCCGCTACGTGCTTTCCGAACCACCCGCCTGGACCGAGGAACTGGCGCGCTATGCCATGATCTGGGCTGGCCTGGCCGGCGCCACCATCGCCTGCCGGCGGCGGCTGGACCCGACGCTGGTGAACGCCACCCTGCTCAAACGGAAGTCACACCGGGCCCTGTCGCGCTGGGTGGAAGCCGTTGCCATCCTGGCGTTCTGCATTCCGGTGCTCATTGCCACGCCGGCATTCATCAGCTTGCACAGCCAGCGATTCACCGATTCACTGCTGTTGCCCAGCCACCTGGTGGTTGCCATTATTCCGCTGTGCTTCATCACCATCATTTTCCACGCACTGGTGCGCCT
>CBFGWJ010000374.1:0-3119 GCA_965652335.1 uncultured Gammaproteobacteria bacterium
GCCTGCAGGTAACGCGAAAACCTGCCGAAAAGGCGGGTGGTTGCGGCCACCGTGCCGACGAACAGGGCGCCGAGCGTCAGGATTGCCAGGGCGTGGCCCGGCCCGAAGGTGCCACGCTGGAAAATCATCAGGGCAGTGACGGCTGTGAGCAGCGTGGCCAGTACGTACAGCAGGCCGGACCGGTTGGTCAGCAGTATCTGGTGGTGCCGGAGCAGCGTGTAGATACCGCAAATCACGGCGAAAGCGCCCATTGCCGTGTGGAACCAGCCTAGCGGGATCATGGGTGGCATGGCGATTACTCCTGTGCCGGGCAACCGGGTGTGCCGCCCTAGCTTACACCCGAACGGTAGCGGTCAGTCTTCCGAAATGCTGAAAACGTCCTCAAGCCGGGCATCCAGGCTGCGTGCAATCAGGAAGGCCACTTCCAGCGACGGCGAATACTTGCTGGCTTCGATGGCGTTGATGGTTTGCCGGGTGACGCCCACCTCGTCAGCGAGTTGCTGTTGCGTCATGTTTCCGGCCAGCGCCCGCAGTTCGCGCACGCGGTTGCTGAGCGTGATTTTGCGTTTGCCCATGGCTCAGGCGCCGCGCCGGTACATGATGATCTGGCTGAGATTCTCAACGATTGATGCCAGCACCCACGAGCCCAGCAACACATGCGCCATGATGGCATTGCCTTTCGTCATCACTGCGACGCACAACGACAGGAACACACCGCAAGCCAGCACGAAGGCGCCGTAGCGCTCGCCTTTGAGCTCGATCAGCCGGTCGCGCTCGTCAGTTTCGGTGCGCTGGTCAAATATCACGATGGCTATGTGGCCAACCACCAGGATCACCACCAGCAGGATGGTCGAGGCCAGGAACAGCCCCGCCTGGTCGGGCAGGATGTCCGGATGCATGGGTGTTGGCAGCAGCGTGGCCCAGGCGGATTTGAAATAGCCACCAAAAGCGACCAGCAGACCCAGCAGCGTGACCCACTGGCTTTTTTCCTGAAATGACATCGACATCCTGCTCTCCTGTGAATTCAAACAATGTAAGAAAAACCCGACATTCGCAGCTTAGCGGCGACTGGTGAGTGATGTCAAGTTTTTCTTACATTACTTCTGAATGCGCCACGTGAAGCGGAGCCGTCGTGAATTTGCACACGTTTGTCGCCCTAGGTCCATTCTGGTCAGTTTTGGCGATTCGCTTTCAGGCAATTATGTGGCCCACACGGCCGATATCATGAAATCTGGATCAGTCTGGACAACTCCGACTGCCATGCGCGAGGATTCCTTATGTTGCCTGCCAGATCACCCATCCTGAACATCCTGGCCGCCATCCTGGCTATCTGCTTTACCGCGGGCGCGCTGGCGCAGGACGCCGCCGAAGTGCGTGAATTCAGCATCGAGAAGCTGACGCCGCAACTGGATGCCCTGATCAGTCCCGATGCCGAACTCGAACTGATCGGCGATCGTTACGGGCTGACCGAAGGCCCGTTGTGGGTGGACAGCGAGGACGGTGGCTACCTGCTGTTCACCGACCTGATCTCCGATGCTATCTTCAAGTGGACCGAAGCCGAAGGCGACTCGCTGTTCATCGACAAGGCCGGCTATACCGGCGACGACATCAATAACGCCGGCTTCCAGGCGCGGCGCGGGCGCATGCGGGTGATCCTGATCGGGCCGAACGGACTGACGCTGGATACCGAAGGCCGTCCGGTGTGGTGCGCCATGCCCGACCGGCGCGTGATGCGGCTGGAAAATGACGGTAGCCGCACCGTGGTCGCGGAAACCTGGGAGGGCAAGCGCTTCAGTGGCCCTAACGACGTGGTGGTGCGCTCCGATGGCCTGGTGTACTTCACCGATTCCATCTTTGGCCTGCGCGGCGCCGAGAGCGGCCAGCAAAGCCCTTACCGCGAAATACCGTTCAATGGCGTGTTCCTGGTGAAGGACGGGGCCTCCACCCTGCTGGTGAAGGATGAGGCATTGGGTGGTGATCCCAATGGCCTGGCGTTCAGTCCCGATGAGAAATACCTCTACATCAGCGCCGACTACAACCGCATCATGCGCTACGAAGTGAAGGCCGATGGCACGCTGGGCGAGGGCATCGTGTTCCGCGATGGCGAAACCAGTGATGGCATGAAGGTGGATGTGCAGGGCAACGTCTACACCACCGCGGTGTGGGATGGCGAAGTGCGCATCACTTCGCCGGAAGGCGAGCGCCTGGGTGTGATCCACCTGCCCAAGGTAGACCGCGAGCCTCAGGTGCAGATCTGCGCCACCAACGTGGCGTTTGGCGATGCGGATCGCCAAACCCTGTACATCACGGCCTGCGAGCACAATTACCGGATTCGGCTCAAGGTTGCCGGTACGCTTCCCGCCACCCGGTATTGAGATGAACTGGCCAGCGGCGTGGTTTGTCGCTGTCCTCCTGCCCGGCTTTGCGGTGGCGGCGGACCGGGAGTTTGTGCCGGTTACTGATGCCATGCTGCAGCAGCCTGCCGCCGCGGACTGGCCCAGTTTCCGCCGCACCACCGATGGCTCGGGCTTCAGTCCGCTGACGGAGGTCAACCGCGAGAATGTCCGCCAGCTGGCGCTGGTGTGGGCGCGGCCGATCACTGAGGGTATCCAGGAAAGTACCCCACTGGTGGTCAATGGCACGATGTACCTGCCGAATCCCAACGATGTGATCCAGGCCATCGATGCCGCCAGCGGCGAGCTGCACTGGGAATACCGGCGCAAAATGCCGGAAGACCTGGAGCAGTACCTGCAGTTTCCTTCCATCAACCGCAATATCGCGATCCATGGCCGGCTCATCATCGACAATGGTTTTGATGATTACCTGTACGCGCTCGATGCCGAGACCGGCGAACTGGTGTGGGAGACGCAGCAGCTGGATTACCGCAAAGCGCCTTCGCGGCAGTCATCCGGGCCCATCATCGGCAACGGCAAGGTGTTTTCCGGACGCGGTTGCGAACCCACGCGTGGCCCTGAAGCCTGCGTGATCACGGCGCATGACGCCGTCACCGGCAAGGAACTCTGGCGCACCAGCACCATTGATCCGCGCGATGAGCCCGGCGACAGCTGGGGCGGCTACCCGCATGCCAAACGCAGCCACGTGGGTTCGTGGCTGGTGCC
>CBFGWJ010000375.1:0-3082 GCA_965652335.1 uncultured Gammaproteobacteria bacterium
CATGATGTTGTCGCCACGCATGCGGATCTCGTAGCGGTCGCCGTCGGGCACCAGCTTCACTTCGAGGCCCGGCATGGGCAGGCCGATGCCCACCTTGTCGGTATCGAAATAGATGGCCATGCAGCCCGATGCAGTCTCGGTGGCGCCATAGCCGGTGGTCATGAAAATCCGGTGGCCGGTTTCGGCAATGGCCATCTTTTGCAGCCGGTCGAGTATGGGTTGCGGCAAGCCGGCGCCGCCGTACAGCATCATGCGCAGCTTGCGGTAGAAGTTGCGGCGCAGTTCAGCATCGGCTTCCAGCGCTTCAACCAGCCACGCATAACCGGCGGGAACATTGCAGAAATAGGGCACGGAAATTTCCCGCAAATTCCGCAGGGTTTCATCGAACAGGCCCGGCGCGGGCTTGCCCTCGTCGATGTACAGGGTGCCGCCGAACACCGCGGCCGCCAGCAGGTTGAAGGCGCCTGACACATGGCTCCAGGGCAGCCAGTCCAGCATCACGTCATCCCAGCCCGACATGGAGGACAGGGTCTGCCAGGCCTGGAACAGGTTGGTGGCCAGCATGCGCTGGGTTTGAATCACCGCCTTGGGCATGCCGGTGGAACCGGAGGTGAGCACGTAAACCGCGTGTTCGTCCGGGTCGGCATTCTGCAAGCCTAGTTGCACCGCGGGTGTGGCAGGGTGCCGCAGCAGGGTATCGATCGCCACGGCATTCACTCCGGTGGCCGCGGGATCGGTGGTCACCACCATACGGTCGGTGGAATCGATGGCCTGCAGGGCCGGGCCGTAGGGAGCCGAGTCTTCGGCGAACACCACCTTTGGCTTGACCAGGCCAACCACATACTTGAGCCGGGCAAAATCACCGCCGGCCAGGCCGTAGTTCATGCTGATCGGGCAGGCGCAGATGCCGGCCGCCAGGCAACCCAGGCGCATGAGCGCGTGGTTGATGGAGTTGCCGGAAATCAGCAATACCGTATCGCGCGGCTTGAGCCCCTGGTCCAGCAGCCACTGGGCGATGGATTCAACCTGCTTTCCGGCTTCCGCGAACGTCAGCCGCCGCCAGTCGCCGCGCGACCCGTCGGCAAGGCGTTCGCGCTGGGCATACACGGCTTTGTCCGGTTGCCTTATGACCTGTGCAAAAAAGTTGCGCGCGATGATGGGGTCGAAATCAACCAGCTCATGCTGTGACCTGAGCAGCAGCGTGCCATCGGCCGCTTTGCTCACATCGAGTTTCACCTCGGGCAGGGCGTTGTCCCGGTAGTCCACTGATTGCATTGACACCACAAGTCCGGATAGTTAGTCTATTTGTGAAAGTTACCAGCCGAGCCGGTTTTACGCAAGTAAAGCGCCGGGTAAAGTCCTGGCTAAAACCCCGGGTAAAGCCCAAGGAGTATGCATGAACCCGCAATTGCAACGCGTGCAGCAAGTCATCGATGCCTGGAAGCAACTGGACATCGATGCGGTCCTGGATTGTCTGACGGATGATGTCGAATACCACTACCTGGTGGGCCAGCGGCCGCTGGTTGGCAAGGAGTGGGTGCGGCGCTTCCTGGAGAAGTTCGGCCATGGCCAGTCCGACATCAAGTGGCGCATCGTCAACCATGCCAGCAACGGTGACCTGCTGATGGTGGAAGGTGTCGACGACTACATCGACGGCGAAGGCCGGCGCATCCGCACGCCGTACATGGGCGTGTTCCAGTTCCGTGACGGCAAGATCTGCCGCTGGCGCGACTACGTCGACACCAGCCTGATCAAGATGGCCAAGGACGGGGAGACCTTCCCCGAGTGGCTAGAAGCGCTGGTAGCTTAGGTCGTCCCGATCCTTGCGGCCGAAGTTCATTTTCGGGTCTTCGACATTGAACGTGCCCAGGCACCAGCCTTCATTGCTCGGCATGTCGCGGTTCCAGTCGAATGTCATCTTGCGGTGAGCAATTTTCCAGGCACCGTCGCGGCGTTCAAAGCGGTCCACGATGCGGCCGCCGGTCAGGGTATCCCAGCTTTCGTCGCCTTTCTGGAAGCGGACGAAGGTGAGCACATAGGCCTCGGCGTAAGCCAGGTCGGCTTCCACCAGGTCGATGTGCACATTGCAGATGTAATGGGCCATCGCGCCCATCTTCCGGATGCGTCCCACGGCACCTTCGATGTAGGCATCGGCCGGGCCGGCGTAGGCGCTGCCATGCTCCTCGATGGCGCCGGGGTGGTAGCAGGATTTCAGCCACTCCGCATCGGCGCGGTCGACGCCGCGGCCATAGCGCATCAGCACATCGTGGATTTCGGCCTTGTCCAGCAGTGCGGCCAGGCGGGGATCGGAATTCGCGGTCGGGGTGGTCATGAATCTACTCCTGTAAATCGGTCTGGTTCGGCGATCCGGAAAAGTCCGGAAAAAAGCCCGGGAAGGAAACCCGGCAACAATTCCTTGAAGAAAACCCTAAAAAAACACTGGCATCATGCTAATGATTTATGGTCCTATTATGCAAGCGATAAGTTTGCGTGCTGATACAGAGGAGAAACAACCGTGTCCGGCAAAATGGAAATCATCAAGGAAGTCATGGCAGCAGCGTTCAGCAAGGACCACGAGAAGTTCCTGTCCTACCTGGATGAGGACATCGTGTACCACTATCACGTGGGCTCGCGGCCGCTGGAAGGCAAAGAGTGGGTGCGCAAGTTCCTGGAGAATTACGGCGGCATCACCCGCGATGTGAAGTGGCGCGTCGACCGCTACGCTGAAACCGAAAACGAACTGTGGGTTGAAGGCTACGAAGAGTATTTCGATACGCGCACCAACCAGGTTGTGGCCCATCCCTACATGGGCATATTTGAATTCCGTGGCGACAAGATCGTCGGCTGGCGGGATTACTTTGAAATGAACAACACCAAATCCGCCTGAAGCCCGCGGCATTTGCCGGGTGCGCCCGGACAGACTTTGAATTACCAGGAGAGAACATGTCACACGCTGATGACCCGTTGACCGTAGCCGACCGCCTGATCGATGCCCTGAACCGTTGCGATGAAGCCGCGGTGCGTGCGGTGTATGCGCCCGACATACAGATCTGGCACAACTTTGACCAGAAGCTGCAGAGCA
>CBFGWJ010000376.1:0-3081 GCA_965652335.1 uncultured Gammaproteobacteria bacterium
TGATGAACCTGTCGTCATCCTTCGACCATCGCTTCATCGACGGTTACGATGCGGCCGAAGTCATCCAGTGCCTGAAGGATTTCCTGGAACAGCCGGCAACCATTTTTATCAGAAACTGATTTATCAGGGACTGATCGAACCCAAAGCCGCCAACCGGCGGTTGGGGGTTTTGCTGTGGTCCCGCACCAGGTCATTGAGTGGCTCGGCCAGCTGGGTCAGCCATTCGCCGCCCCTGGCATTCCTGGCCAGCCCGACGATGATGTAGGTATCCTCGCGCGATCGCACCAGCGCGCTGTCGGCATGGTAATCGCGCCAGGTACCGGACTTGCGCAGGATATTGATCCCACCCACCCGGCGCAGGCCTTTGACAAACTTGTGCTGGATACCCGGATTGGACAGTGCTTCCTGCATCAGCTGCGTGAACTCGGGGCTCACCAGCGTGCCGGTTTGCAGGCGGTAATAGAAACGCGCCACCTGGAATGCGGTGGCGCCGTGCGAAATATTGTTCAGCGGATCGCGGGAGTAAGCCGGCCGGGAGTCATAGGCCTTGCCCACCCACAGGCCGCCTTCGCCGTTGGCGTCATAAAAATCGTATTCCGGCGCCTGCAGGAGCTCCAGCAACTCGTCGCGGCCCACCAGCTCCAGCACGCGCGTGGCGCAGTCGTTGCATGAGTAGCGGATCATGTTGATCATGTCCTCGTGCAATGCATCATCCAGTTGCAGGCGGCCTTCATCCAGCCCCACGGCGGCCCCAAACAGGATGGCGATCTTGGGCAGGCTGGCGGCGTACATCATCTTGTGGCCATTCAGCTCAGCCAACCGTGGTTGATCCGGGTCGGTGACGATGGCCAGCAGCAGCGCCAGTTCGCCGCGTTCCACGTTGCGCCACAGGCCCTGCGAGCGGACGATGTTTTCCATCTGGATCTGCAGGCTGCGATCCGTGGAATTCATCAACAGGGGAAAATCGGCCGGCGGGTCGCCCAAAACCGGCGCACTGGCCAGCAGCATCAGGCTGCAAAACAGGTATCGGGAAATTCGATTCAAAGCTTCAACACTCTTTCCAGTGCTCCACCCACACGTTCTGCGCGGATGATAACCTGTAATTTCCCGATTGCCTACTGCGAAAGCGGGGCTTAACAGAATTTAAACAACCAATTTTCAACAGCTTAGGCGGGCGGACCGCGCCCAGCCCAATGGCACCAGCAATAGCGACAGGAAGTAATAGTCCTGCCCGGGTAATTGTGACGCCGGGGAAAACACCGCGGCCAGCAGGCCGATGCAGGCGGGCAACACACCGATCACCGTGCACCACAGCATGCCATTCAGGGCCAGGGCCTTGCGCTGGAATTTGTCCGTCCTGCTGTAGTTGTGCAGCAGCAGGAACAGCGCCACCAGGAAATACCCGCCCTCCACTATGCCCAGGAACAGCCGGCTGGCCGAGTTCAGCAAATCGGTGGCAGGCGGCAGGAACAGCAGACGCCATGCCAGTAATCCCCATAACAAAAGGGCGGGTGCATAAACCAGCATCCTGCCCGCGCCGGTATCCACCAGGGCACGGCGCCGGGGAAAAACCAGCAGGAAGTGCAGCATGGCCGCCAGGCCAACCATCACGAAGAGGCTGGCGATGGTGGCCGCCAGGCCGCGGGCGCTGGCTACCCCTATGTGCGGCCCCGCCAGGAAAGCGAGGCTGAGGCCAATACCCATCAGGGCGAGGATGCGCGTGGCAATGGTGTTGCAGCGCAGCAGGGCAAGCAGCGGAAACAACAGGAAAGCAAAACCCAGCAACCGTTCACTGCGTTCCTTTTTCAGGGTGGATTCGGGCAGGGCTGCGTAGGTAACCTGTACCTGCTGCTCTTCGCCCGCGCGGATCAGTCGAAACACCCGGGTATCGCCCACCCTCGCGCGTGGCAACTGCGCCATGGCGCGTGCGTCGGCGGCGGCAACCCCGGCAATCGAGATGAGCTGGTCGCCCGGCTGCAGTCCCGCTTGTTCCGCCGGACTGCCGACCCGGACGGCGGTGATGGCCTGGTGGTTATCCAGCGTGATGCCCGCCTCTGCCTGCCGGGCAATGTCAAACCATCCCATGATTCCCCACAGCGCCACCAGCGCAGCCAGCAGGACCAGCAGGTTGCGGCCCTGGTCTTGATCTTGGTCTTGGCCCTGCCCTCGCGGCATGGCCGCCTATTTTCGCAGCAGGGGCTGCAAAGCCCCCCAGACATGGTCCAACAGCAGTGGCTGCGCCGCCACGTTGGGGTGAATGCCATCGTCCTGCATCATCTCGGGGTTCAGCGCGATCCCATCCAGGATGAAGGGAATCAGCTGCGTTCCATGCTCTTCCGCCAGTTCCCCGTACATCCGCGCAAAGCGCTCGGTGTAACTCTGGCCATAGTTGGGCGGCAACTGAATGCCGGCCAGCACCACTTCGGCGCCGGCCTGCTGGCTTTGCGTAATCATCGCTTCCAGGTTGCTTCGCGTTACGTCCAGCGACAAACCCCGCAAACCGTCATTGCCGCCGAGTTCCACGATCACCACCGCGGGTTGCTCGCTTTGCAGCAATCGGCCCAGCCGGTTCAGCCCTCCTTCGGTGGTATCGCCGGTGATGCTGGAGTTGAAAACGCGGTAAGCGTAGCCATCTTGTTCAAGACGGCCGGACAGCAGCGCAGGCCAGCTTTGCGACTGTTCCATGTTGTAGGCCGCGCTGATACTGTCCCCCAGTACCAGGATCACCTGCTCGTCGACTGAACCAATGGCACTGGCGCTTGCCGAAAGCGTGATCAAGACTGACATCAAAAATCCGGAAACAGAACTCATGGGTGAAGCAACTCCTTCTCAACAAACTGGCAGGCAAGCGCCTGTCCTGCGCTCTTTGGGCCTGAGCAAGCAGGTTACCAGCCCTGAGGGGCCGCTCACCATACTGGATGATGCCAACCTGCAGATCGAACGCGGTGAAACCATTGCCATCGTCGGTGCTTCCGGCGCCGGCAAATCCACCTTGCTGGGACTGCTGGCCGGCCTGGATGTTCCCACCTCCGGCCAGGTGTGGCTGGATGGCACCGAACTCACGGCGCTGGATGAAGACGG
>CBFGWJ010000377.1:0-3076 GCA_965652335.1 uncultured Gammaproteobacteria bacterium
AGGCGCCCCAGGCTCCTGCCTCCACACCGATGCGAAATGACGCCTGAGTGATGGAATCGCTTTCCGTTGTGACCGAACCGAAGTTCAGGGTCCGCTCGCTCACGTACTCAAGCCGGAACAGGGAAACACCGCGCCAGTCGCTGTATCCCAGGTCCCAGCCGTAATTGGCAAAGCCGGTAAAGGTGCGGGCCGGAAATCCCTGGATCTGCTGGCCGTCTTCCACCACGATACCGCCCACGTCGGTGACCGTTTCCTTGTATTCGGAGTTATTGATGTTGCCGCTGACGCCCACTTCCAGGCCATCGGTAACCAGTGCAGTCAGGCTGAAATCGAGGCCCAGGGCACCGGCTTCACCCACATTGATCATGGCGCCCAGGGCGCCCGGTATGACGCTGATAATGGTTTGCAGGTCCTGCCAGTCCAGGTAATAGACGGCTGTCTCCAGAGTGACACGGCCTTCGGCAAAGGTAGACTTGTTTCCGATCTCATAACTCCAGGCAGTTTCCGGCCCGGCGCCATTGGGGATGGTGAGCCCTACCTGGTCAGCGATGTAGAGCGAAATGCCGGGTTGGAGCTGTCCGCTGCGGAAGCCCTGGGCGATATTGGCGTAGAACATGGTGTCTTCGTTGGGCGTCCACGCCAGGTTGAAGCGCGGGCTGGTCTTCGAATACTCCTCTTCAAATTCGATTTCGACCAGGCTGCCGACTACGACCGTGTCATAGCGGTCACGTGTGTCTTCGAAATGGCGGAGGCCCACTGTGGCTTCCCATTCATCGCTGAAGGCATAGCTGGTTTCCGCAAATACAGCCCAGGAATCAGAAGTGGTGTCCTGGGTGCTGGGCGGAAAGCCCGGAATTTCAAAGATGAACTCGGTGCTCAGGTCCCGATAAAACGCGCCGGCGGTCCACTGCCACGGGCCTTCGTTATTGGAAGTGAAGCGGATTTCCTGCGCAAAGGTGTCGGCGGGCCGATAAACGTCGTAGGCGCCACCCAGGTTGTACTCATAGTCCAGGTAGGAAGTTGAGCTGACTACGTCAAAATACTGCGTGTTGATGGTCAGCAGCGCGCTGTACAGATCATAGTCGATGGTGTTGGGCGAAAGCAGGCCGGATCCGGGTGCTACGGAATTGATGTACTCCCGGTCATCATTGCCGGCTGCACTCGCATCGGCGTCACTCCGGTAGGCCCAGGCGCCCAGTACCAGTTCCACATTGTCGGTAGGCGCCCACAGCAGCTTGGCGCGCAGTGTCTGGATGTCGCGATCGTTGACGTCTTTGGCGCCGGTTGCAGGGTCATCCAGCCAGCCGGAGTAATCCTCGGTGGTGCCCACGATGCGCAGAGCCAGGCGGTCATCCACCAGCGGCAGGTTGAGGGCCGCCTTGACGGCATAGTTGCTGCCGCCGTCGTGGGTATTGGAACCCGTCAGGTCGAGCTTGCCCTGGAATTCGTTCAACGCCGGATCGCGCGTGAGGATACGCACGGTGCCGCCCAGGGAGCTCGCCCCGTACAGTGTGCCCTGCGGGCCGCGCAGCACTTCCACACGTTGCAGGTCAAAGGTGCGCACATCCGGCACCAGCGGTATGCCGATAAAATTGAATGGAACCTCGTCGAGGTAATAGCCCACCGGGCTGTCACCGTACAGTGAACTGATGCCACGGATGGAAATGTTCTGGTCGCCAGTGCCGCCATCAACAATGGCTGTACCTGGAGCTGACTGCAGGAAATCGGCGAGGTCGGATGCGCCGATCTCTTCCAGCCAGTCGCCGGTAAAGGCGGAAACCGCGATGGGCGTTTCCATCAATGACTGTTCGCGTTTGAGGGCGCTGACGATCACTTCCTCCAGCACCTTGGGTCCTTCCGCTGCTTCCTGTTCCTGCGCCGCTACATTGTTGGCGGCAAAGGCAACGGCAATGGCCGCCGCCAGATTTTTGAAAAATGATCTGTTCTGCTTCTGGTCCTGCATGTCCCCGGCTCCTGCAACCTCTGTTTCGGTCTGGGCGAGGGTGATGGTGATCACCCCGCCCGGCGTGAGGCCCCAGGAAAGTTCAGTGCTCGAAAGCAGGGCATCCAACGCGCCTTTCAGCGTGTACTGCCCTGCAATCGGCTGGGTTTGCACCGGACGGACCAGGTCGGACTGGAAGATCACCGAATGCCCGGTCTGGACGGCCAGGCTCTTGAGCGTGACATCGGCACTGCCTGCTTCGATGTCCAGCTCATACGTCGGTTCGGCAGCCCGGGTTAGCGGACTGGCCATTAATCCCAATGCGACGGTTACCAGGAAAAACCACTGTCTGATGACGAACCTGGCACGCGATCCGGCCGGTGCACTGCAACTACTTTCTTGCGGCCTTGGCAGATACGTACCTTTCGCCACGAAAATCCTCCAGTCGGGGACGATGGTGGCTCAGTGAAGCGTGGAGCGGGTCAATCGGACGGTGTCGCGGTCGATGTATTCCGCGTTGATGTGGTAGGCGCTTTCCAGCGCACGGAACAGCGGTTCCGTATCGCCGGCCCGGAACACGCCGCCAAAGCGGACTTCTGCAAGGGCCGGGTCGGCAATCTCGATGCGCGTGGTGGTATGCCGGCTGACTTCGCGAATCACTTCGTCCAGCGGCGTATCCGAGAAATCCAGCAGGCCATCGCGCCAGGCCAGCTTGCGGCGGATATCGATGGGCGAAATCACCTCGATCGCCGGCTGGGGCGGGCTCACGGCAGTGTTCTGGACATGCAGCGTGAGGCGTTGGCCGGCATCCAGCAGCACGGGCGCTATCGGCTCGCGCTCGATGATTTGCGCTGGTGGCCGCTCGGGCGATGGTTGCCTGACGATGCGGGTAGGCCTGTCACTGTTCACCTCCACTTCGGCATAGTCGCCGGCCATCGCCTTGTCGTTGAGGTCCGCGAGCTTCACCCGGCCTTCGGTGACGGCGACCTCAAAGGCCTGGGCATCATTGCGAACCAGGAAAATCGTGCCAACGGCTTCCACCGACTTGTCGCCGGTGAACACCACGAACGGTCTTTGCGGATTCTTTGCCACCGTAAACAAGGCCTCGCCCTGTTGCAGGATGATGTTGCGGTG
>CBFGWJ010000378.1:0-3072 GCA_965652335.1 uncultured Gammaproteobacteria bacterium
CGGCCATCGAGCGCCTGCTGCAGTACCTCGGCGACGACTACCAGGCTCGCGCACCCGAAGCCGTGGGATTGGCCCAGTATCCGGGCGGCAAGGAGTATTACCGTTTCCTGATCCGCAGCGAAACCACGCTGGACCTTGCGCCTGAAGAAATCCACCAGCGCGGCTTGCGCTACATGGCCGAAATCCAGCAGCAAATGCAGGCCATCCGCGACGAACTAGGCTTCAAGGGCAACCAGCAGGAATTCCATGAGCAAATGCGCGGGGATCCCCGCTTCTACGCCAAGACGCCGGCTGAAGTGGAAGCGCGCATGCGGGAATACATCGGCCGCATCGAACCCCGGTTGCCGGAGTATTTTTCCCTGATGCCGAAGGCGCCCTACGATGTGAAGCGGCTCGATCCGGCCTCGGAAGCCGGCATGACTTTTGGTTATTACCAGCCACCCAATGCCAGCAGCGAGACCGGCTACTATCGCTACAACGGCTCGAACCTGGAGAATCGCCCGCAGGTTTGGGTGGGCCCCTTGATCTATCATGAACTGGTGCCCGGCCACCATTTCCACCTGGCGCTGCAGCGCGAAAATGACGCCCTGCCGGAGTTCCGCAAGAGCGGCACCTACATCAACGCCTTCAACGAAGGCTGGGGCAATTATGGCGCCAGCCTGGCGCTGGAAATGGGCTTGCTGCCGGACCCGTACGAACGCTACGGCTGGTTGCTGTTTGACAGTTTCATTACCGCCCGGCTGGTGCTGGATACGGGCATGAACTGGTATGGCTGGCCGCTGGAAAAAGCCCGGCAATACATGCTGGACAATACCTTTTCCAGCGAGGCTGAAGCGGCAACGGAAACGCTGCGCTACTCAACCGACATTCCGGCGCAGTCGCTGGGCTACAAGTTGGGGCTGGAGAAAATCCGGGAAATCCGCCGCGCATCGGAACAGGAGTATGGCGATGATTTCGACATCCGCACCTTTCACGCCGCGGTGGTGGGCAGCGGCGCCCTGCCCATGCCCCTGCTGGAAGAGCATGTGCGCTGGTATCTGCGGGAACACTTGAAACCGGCGGGTAGCTGAAGCCGGCCTGTCCCGCCGGCAAACCCAGTGCCGGTCAATTCCAGGGCGGTTCAACTCCAGGGCTGTTCAGCACCAGGTCCCAGGTCAGGAAATTGCCAGCGGCGGCCGTTCCCTCCAGACATCGAGCTGCTGCTCTACCGCGCGCGCCAGCGCCAGCATGCGGCCTTCGTCGAACAGGCGGCCGTGCAGGCAGACGTTCTGGGTGATGCGATGCTTCGGGCCATTCGGATCTTCGGCGTTGAAACCCAGCCCGCGGGTGGCGCTCTCGCTGAAACCCACACGCCAGCTGAGGCCGGGGTGGCCGGTCATGTTGGTGACCAGCACCAGGTCGAACAGGCCGTAGGTGGGCAGGAACAGCATGTCCACCTCGGTAAGCAGCTGGTGCATGGCCTGCATCACCTGCCGGCGAAAGCGTTCGATCTGCATGTAATCCACCGCTGACAGCATGCGCGCGCCGCGCCACATCGGCCCCCAGGTGGCGGCGTTGCCGACCAGCTGGTCGTCGCGATTGTCGAAGGTGAGGTCTTCGAACACGTAAGCGGGTTCGACTTCAAGGATCTTCATCAGGGCGCTGTAGGGCAGTTCGGGCAGATCTACCTCAACCAACTGCGCACCGGTGGCGCGTACTGCTTCAAAAGCTTTCTGCTGGGCCGCGCTCACCGGCACCGCGCCTGCCAGGTAGGACTCGCTCCAGAAGCCTTCGTATTTCCACCAGCGCGGCGAGTAGCCGACGCGCAGCTGGCTCAGGTCCAGACCGGCATCGTAATCAAAACCCATATCGATGGACGTGGCGGAATGGGGGTCCGCACCGTTGATGGCCGCCAGCACCACGGCGGCATCATCGATGGTGCGGCTGAGCGGACCGATGCGTTCCAGGCTGGGGGTGAGCGGCATGCCGCCGGTCACCGGCACGCGGCCAAAGGTGGGCCTGAGGCCCACCACGCCGCAGCGGGTGGCCGGATTGATGATCGAGCCCAGGCTGTCGGTGCCGATGGCGAAACTGCAAAGCCCGGCGGCCACAGCCGACCCCGATCCCGTACTCGATCCACCCGCCGGCTCTTCAGGATTCCAGGGGTTGCGGCACATGCCGCCAAACCAGGTGGCGCCGTTGGCCAGCTCCGCGGTGGCGACTTTACCCAGCAGCACGGCGCCAGCTTCGCGCAGCATCGTGACGATGGTGGCGTCTTTATCTGGAACGCGGTCGCGAAACAGCGAAGAGCCCCAGGTGGTGGCGGTTCCGGCTGTATCGAAGACGTCCTTCAGGCCGTAGGGGATGCCGTGCAGCGGGCCGCGCCACTTACCTTCGGCCAGTTCTCGGTCCATGGCTGCCGCCTGCTGCCGCGCCAGGTCGACGGTGACGGTGATGTAGCAGAGCAGCCCGGGGGCGTAGCGTTCGATGCGCTGCAAATAGATTTCCGTCAGGCGCAGGCTGCTGAGTTTTCCACTCTTGATCCATTCCGACTGCTCGGTCACAGCGGCAAAGGCGATGTCATCATCGCTGGCCGGCAGGGGTGACGCCGAAGGTGGCAGCTTCAGTTCGTTCCGTTGCGGTGGATAGCTGACGCCGGGCAGCCGCGGATCGAATACCAGGGCAGGTTGCAGGTCGCGCTCGCGCGGCAGGGCACGCACGGCGTCGATCGCAGCCCACTGTCCCGGAACCGCCTGGACGATGGCCTCACGCTCGGTTGCGGTGAAATTGAGGTGGTGGAGTTTTTCGGCTTCGGCGATGGTGCGTGTCGTCAGCCCGTCAGTCGCATCATCGCAGGCCGAGCCATTCGCCGTCGAAGTTTCAGATTGCGCCAGGGCAGGCAGCGCCAGGCCCGCCAGGCCCGAGCCAGCCACTGCCGTGCCCGCCAGGGCCTGCAGCACAAAGCGTCGGCGCGCAGGATCATTGGTACTCATGCTCGGACTGACGCAATTTCGTTCCTGAACCTCAACGATGCCTGGCTCCAACACGCTGATGCCAATACCCTGGCGCCTTTACTCTGGCTCCAATACACGC
>CBFGWJ010000379.1:0-3072 GCA_965652335.1 uncultured Gammaproteobacteria bacterium
TTCTTCACGCAGGTGCTCGCCGGCGATGGCCAGCCGGGCGCGTAGAGGATCCAGATCAAAGCCCTGTTCAAATACCCGGTCCGCTTCGTCACCCTTGCCGATGCCGGCCAGTACATGGCCGAGTTTCTGGTGGGCGCTCACCGATTGCGGGTCCAGTTCAATCGTTTGCTTGAGCTGGTCATGGGCTTCGTCCAGGCGATTGAGCAGCATCAGCGCATGGCCCAGGTTTTCCCGGGCGCGGGCAAAACGCGGCGCCAGCTCCACCGCCCGCTGCAAAACTTCGATGGCTTCCGCGGGTTTGCGGGCGTCGATCAGCGCCACCCCCTGCAGGGTGAGCAGGTGAACATCCCGCGGGCTGGTGAGCAGCCTGGCGCGGCAGATTTCGGCGGCTTTTTCGGGCTGGTCGGCATGCAAATGCTGCATGGCCAGTTCAAATACCAGCTGGTTGTTGTGTTCTGTCATGCGGATTTAAGCCCGGTTGACAGTTCCATGCGCGCCACGCGAGCGCCGCCCACCATGGCGGCCAGCAGCGCTGCAAGCAGGGTCAGCAGCAGCGCCAGCAGCAAATGGCCCGCATGCAGCTTGCATACCGCCTGGCCGGCGCCGATGGTGTCCAGGAACAGCGCATTGAGGCTGAACTGGATCAGCAGGTAAACCAGGCAGGCCAGCAACCAGCCCAGCACGCCGGTCATGAGCGCCTGCAGCAGCGGAAACCAGACTACGCTCTCGGCGCTGAAACCGATCAGCCGCAACAGGCTGAATTCCCGCGCCTTGCGGTTCACATTGGCCCACAGGCTGGTGCCAAACGACAGGCAGAAGCCGCTGATGACGATGATGGCGATGATCCAGTAAACAATGCTCAGGTTGCGGTCCAGCGATTTGACCAGTTCGATATCGGCCGCCTTGGTGCGCACGTCGATCTGTTGCTCCAGCAAGTCTGAACTGAGCGCGCCCACATCGTTGATGCTGGTGGCGTAGAGCCGGAAACCCGCGAAATCCCGCTCTGCGCCGGGCCGGGGCGCGCCATCGGCGGTAAATTCCGGAACTTCACGGCCATCACGGAAATCCTCCACGGCTTTCAGCAGGTCCACCGAGACGAACATGCCATCGCGGTTGAAGGCGCCGGCGCCAGCCACGCCAACCACTGTCATGCCATGAATCACGGTCTGCTGTTCGCCATGCAGTTGCCGCGTGAGGATGCCATCCAGCCGCGTGCCTTCGGTGGCGCCCAGCTTGCTGGCCGCATTGGCGGAAAGAATGACCTGGTACAGTCCATCGGGCAACACCGGTGTTTCTTCAAACAGGGGGTCGCCGGGCGCGGTGGGAATCAGTTCAGTATCGATGATGCGGCCTACCTCGCCATCGGTGATGCGGGTCTTGATGGTGGCGGCGATGGAGCGGGTTTTGGGCACGATGAATGCCACATCCGGGCGCCGGGCCATTTGTTCGAACCAGTCCGGCGTGAAATTGCCGCTGCCCGCGGGAATGACTTCACGGTAACGCGGATCCTCGCGGATGGGGTCGAGCAGCTTGCTGATGATGCCGAACTTGAGGCCAAACAGCACCAGCAGCGGCACCAGCGCCGCTGAGAGCGCCAGCACAAAGCAGGCGGACATCAGCCATTCGTGGCGGTAATCGCGGGCCGCCAGCCGCACCAGCAGGTTTCTTTGCACCGCGGGTACGTTGAATGCCACCCACTTCATCCGCCGTTCACCGCATCGATCACCACTTCGTGGGAATTGTCATCCAGTGCCCGAATGCGGTGCTCGATCAGGCTGAGGCCGAACTGCTGCGCCAACCGTTGCGCATGCGTGGCCAAAAGCAGGGTTACCCGGAACTCATCCGCCAGCTCGCAGAGCAGGTCAACCATGCGCTCGGCATTGAGCGGATCCACCGCGGAGGTGGGTTCGTCGGCTATCAGGATGGCCGGGCCGTGCGCCAGTGCACGGGCCACTTCGGCCCGCTGCCGCTGGCCCACCGACAGCATGGCGGGCAATTTGTCCAGTTGCGCAGCAATGGCCAGCTTTCCCGCCCATTGCTGCGCGGTGTCGCGCAACGGAATCTGCAGCAGGCGCAGCGGCAGCTCGATGTTTTCCCTGACGGTGAGGTAGGGCAGCAGCCCGCCGGTCTGCATGATGTAGCCGACATGTCGGCCACGCCATTCGGTGAATTTTCCGGTGTCGTGAGTCCGCCACTGCTGCGCCAGGTCGTGAACCTGCCCGGAGGGTTCGGGCTGGAAGGTGAACCGGTCACAACTGTCCGGCTGCGACAGCATGGCCAAAAGCTCCAGTAGCGTGCTTTTACCTGATCCGCTCTCACCGATGAACGCCAGCTTGGCGCCACGACCGATGTCCAGCTTGCGAACCGCCAGCCGAAAGCTGGAACCGCCGCCGGCGTGGGTTTTGATGACCTCGCGCAGCGAGAAAACCGGCTCGGCCAATTCAGCCGGGCCCGAAGCCGGGCCCTGGCCGGCAGCTGCGGTGTTGCCGGCTGTCAGGGCAGGGCCTCCAGCAACAGGGGATAGAGTGAATCGCCATCCACCGCGCCGCCGTCGAGTGAGATCCACAGGTCGACGTTTTCATGCAGGGCCTTGTAGTAGGCGATTTTCTTGTCCAGCTGGTTGATGAACTCGAACTGCTTTTGCGCCGACCAGTCCTGCCAGGTCGCCAGGTCCAGGTTCATGACCTCCGAGGTGTAGGGCAGGCCCTCGATGTATTCGCGCATGTAGCCGAGATCCGCCAGGCTCTGTCCGCCGCCCACCTGGGTGGCGCTGTTGGCTTTTTCCGGATCGCGGCTGATGGCGGCCGCCAGGCTTTTGAGTTCGCCCAGGAAGTCCTGCGGTGCCAGCGCGCCTTCTTCGGCAATGGTCAACACCTGCCGCAGGACATCGTGCAGGTCGCTGAGCTGGTCGCGGGTCAGGATCACCCGTACGTCGAGGTCGCGTTGTTCGGGTTCGTCGAAATCGCGGTCGATCAGCCAGGCATCGAACAGCACGGGAATGCCGGCGGCCTTGTTCTCGTTCAGGTAGCGCATGCGCAGGGCGTAACCCAGGCGCTCGGCTTTTTCCTGGAA
>CBFGWJ010000380.1:0-3064 GCA_965652335.1 uncultured Gammaproteobacteria bacterium
GAGGGTTTCCAGCACCGCGAGTTGCTCGGCGTTTTCATCAATCAGTTCGGCAAAGCGGTACAGCACCTCCATGCGGTCGCGTGGCGCCATGCGGGACCACACACCGGACCTGAATGCCGCGCGGGCCGCGGCTACCGCCCGGTCGACATCCTTGCCGGTGCCTTTGGACATTTCGGCCAGGACCTCGCCAGTGGCCGGGTTGCAGGTGGTGAACCGCCCGCCGTCGGCGGCGTCGATGAATTCTCCATCGATGAACAGGCGCGTCTCAATCCGGTTACGCTCGCTCGCGGCGGATTGGCGCCAGGCGGCGAGGTCATAGGTTTCAAGGGCTGCAAGTGTCATGGTCGTTCCTTTGTTGATTGAAACAGGCCAGGCAGCACCGGAGACCGGTCAGCTGGCTTGCTTACAAACGGGTGGTTTTTCCTGGTTCGCTACCGGGTTCGGAAGGGGGTACGCATCCGGGTACGCATCCGGGCTTGCACCCGGACTGGCGTAGCCGGAAACCAGCGCATCAACCGCCATACAGCCCCGCGGGCTGAGGATCAGGGGGTTGATGTCAATTTCGCTGATGCAATCTCCCAGCGCCGTGGCCATCCGTGACAACTTTGCCGCCGCGATGCAGTAGGCGTCAAGGTCAACCGCCGGCCGGCCGCGCGCTTCGTCCAGCAGAGGACGCAGGTGCAGGCGATCCACCAACCGGCGCGCGGTGGTCGCGTCGAACGGCGGCAGCGCAAAAGCCACGTCCTTGAGGGTTTCCACGTAAACGCCGCCAAAACCCAGCATCACCAGCGGGCCGAACTGCTCGTCGCGCACCACGCCCAGCACCATTTCCACGCCTTCAGGCACCATGCGCGACAGCAGCACTTCCGGACCGAGCCGCTCAGCCATGCTTTGGTATTCGGCCAGCAGCTGCTGGTCATCGGCAATCCCCAGCACCACGCCGCCCTGGTCGCTCTTGTGCAGCAGGCCGGGCCGGGCCGACTTCAGCGCGACCGGGTAGCCGAGCTCAATCGCGGCTGACAGGGCCGCGTGCCTGCTGTCGGCTGGTATCGAATGGTTGACGGGCAAGCCGAAATCACGCAACAGGGCCAGGCTGTCAAATTCATCCAGGGTTTCACCCTGGGCCAGGATGGGCGCCCAGTGGCTGGTGGCCTGGTATTCCGTTGAGGACAATTCAATGCCTGAGTCAGGCAAGCCCTGGTCTGCCAACTGCGCCTGGAAATCGCGAAAAGCCAGCAGGCAACGCGTGCCGACCAGGAAGGAGCGCAGGCCGTCGAGAACCGGAAACCCCTCGCGGGTAACCTGCTGCACCTGCGGGTCGGAGCCCGTTCCCTGGCGATTGGCTACCAGGAATACCGGCTTGCCGGAAACCGCGTGGCCGGCGCGCAGGTAATCGATGTAGTCGCTGTAAATTGCTCCGTGCGGCGCGCGGTCGTGCACCACGGCGCCCAGTGCGGCGTTCGGGTCGGCCATCAGGGCGGCAAAGCATTGGCCCATTACCAGATGGTAATCCGGGCCGCCGGTGCTCCAGGCATCCAGCGGATTCACGGCAGGCAGGCCGGGGTCCAGCAGGTCTTCCAGTTTCTTCGTGGTTGCCGCGGAAATTTCGGTGAGTGCGACGCCGGTACGGTCACAAAGGTCGATCAGCAACTGCCGTTCGCCGCCGGAGTCGTGCAGTCCCACCAGGCCGCCCGCGCCGGCTTTGTGCGGCTGGGCAAACATGATCAGGGCCGTGGCCATCTCGTCCATGTCCTCCACGCGCTGAACGCCGAAGCGGTCGAACAGCGCCTGGTAGGCGGCATCGGTGCCGGCCAGGGCGCCGGAATGGGAAACCGTCAGGCGTGCCGCCAGTTCGGTGCGGCCCACTTTCAGCGCCACCACCGGAATGCCGCGGCGGGCGGCTTTTGCCAGCACGGCCCTGAGGTTCTCCGGATTGCGCGCGGTTTCCATGAACAGGCCGATCGCTCGCGTATCGAGGCACTCGATGGCGAAATCCATGTAGTCGTCCATGCGCACGCTGAGTTCCTGGCCGGTGGAAACCGCCAGGTTGAAATCGATGCGCTCCTCGCAATCGAGGATGCCGGACATGCCCGAGCCGGAATGGGAAATCAGCGTGACATTACCGCCGCGCACATGGTTGTGCCGCGTGTCAAAGCCGCAGGCCCACACGCCGTCATGGAAGTTGTAGAAACCCATGCCGTTGGCGCCCGCCAGCAGCAGGCCGGCTTCGCGCACCCGCCGGCCGATGCGTTCGCGCAGGGCGGGCGTGGTGTCGTTTTCCAGCACCAGGGTGGAGTACATCACCGCCGATTTTGCGCCATGGGCGATCACCTCTTCCAGCGCAGCTTCCACGCGGGTATCGGCCAGGGCGAAGATGACCTGCTCGACGGTTTCCGGCAAATCGCGCAGCGATTTGAAGCAGGGCAGGCCATGCACGGTTTGGCGGGTGGGATTCACCGCGTAGATGGGGCCGGCAAAACCACCCAGCTTCAGGTTCTCGATGACCTGGCTGCCCACCGTACCGGGGCGTTCGCTGGCACCCAGCACCGCGATGGAGGCGGGGCGGAGCAGCGGATCGAGGCGGTGGGCTTTGGGTTTCAGCTCCGGATAATCATTCGTCATTTGCGATCAGGGGTCAGAAATCTGCCGGCGGCGTCTGTTTCTTGCGCGGTGGATCCCAGAACACGTTTTCAACCACCTTGCAGGGCGCCATCACGCGGCTCCATTTCAGCTCGCGCTTGTAATAGATCTCCACCAGCAGTTCTTCACCTGGCTTGCCGTGTGGCATGTCCAGCGTGGCCAGGGCGATGCTGGCCTTGGCCGATGGCGACCACATGCTGGAGGTGATGGTACCCGCGTACTTCTTGTCCTTGGTGTACACATAGGAATCGTGCGCCACCTTGTTGCCCTCGATGTCCAGTTTCACCAGCCGGTAGCGCGAACCTTCTTCCTTCTCTTTCAGCAGGGCGCGGCGGCCGTTGAAGACCGGCTTGTTGAAATCCACCAGCCAGTCGAGGCCCAGTTCAAAGGGCGAACGGGTGTGCGTGGGACGCACGGCTTCCTG
>CBFGWJ010000381.1:0-3063 GCA_965652335.1 uncultured Gammaproteobacteria bacterium
GCTTCCATCAGGCGCATCTGCTGCCGCCATTCCGCGAAACTCATGCCGGTTTCCTGGCGGAACAGGCGCGTGAAGCTGCGGCGGCTGATGCAGGCCACCTCGGCCAGTTCATCCAGGCTGGAGGCATCCGCCGGATTGTGCGCGATGATTTCACAGGCGCGCCACAGCCGTTCATCCTGCGGCATGCGTACCTGGTAAGGCGCGTGCGGCATTTCCCAGATTTCTCGGAGCAGCAATTGCGTGATCAGCGTGTCGCGTTCATTCAGCTGGCCCGAGGTGTTGAAGTTAACCACTTCGATGATCAGGGATTGCAGGAACGGCGAAACTTCAATCAACCGGCAGTTGCTTTCAGGGTGGTCAACCGCCTCGGGATCGATGTAAAGGGTGCGCAGCGACACATCGCTGCGGCAGGAAACTTCGTGCGAAACGCCACTTGGCATCCACAATGCGCGTTGTGGCGGCACTGCGTAGGTGCTGTGTTCAGTGACCACCGACATCACCCCGCTCAGGGCAAACAGCAGTTGCGAACGCTGGTGGCTGTGGGCCGGGTCCACGTATGAGGCGGGATACTCGTCTTTCAGTCCGACCACGGGCCGGCTGCTGAGGAGGTAATCCACGCTGCGCTTGGCTTTGAAATCGGCGACTTGAGAGTGCTTCATTGGCCCGATGGCGATATTACGTTGATAAATTACACATTATGATCATTGCCGTTGGAACCGCGAAGGTCAAGTACCGGGCCCGTGGCGCCCCAGGAAGTCCGTGGCCCGGCCCGTAAACCCGATTGGAGCTTATGTCATGCACACCCTGTTCAGCACCTACAGTCCGGCCGACGTCACCGACCTGATTGCGGCTTACCCGCTGGCTCTGCTGGTGAGCGAAGGGCGCCATGGATTTGCGTCGACACCCTTGCCCATGCTGGCGGATACGGACGATGCGGGAAGGCTGGTCAGCCTCACAGGGCATATGGCCTGTTCCAACCCCCAACTGGAGGAGTTGCGCCGGGCGCCGCAATGCTGCTTCCTGTTCCAGGGGCCGCATGGCTATATTTCCCCCCGTTTCGTTCCCGACCGGAACTGGGGGCCGACGTGGAACTACGCCCTGGTGCGGGTGCACGCCGAGCTGGAATTCCAGCCTGACAGGAACGATGAGGCGCTCGAGCGCCTGGTGGACAGGCTGGAAACCGGCCACTCCGATGCCTGGTCGATCGATGAGCTGGGCGAGCGTTATACCCGGATGCGGAACCACATCGTCGCCTTTGAGGCGCGCGTGCAGGCGGTGGATGCGCGGTTCAAGCTGGGACAGGATGAGCGGCCGGAAGTACTGGCCAGCATCCTGGAGAAGGTCGACAACCCGGAGCTGGTGGCCTGGATGCGGCGCATGAACCGGCACCGCATGGCGGGCTGACACGCGCGACCGCTTCAGGACCGCCGGCGCCGTTTCCAGCACAGGCAGGCTCCCGGACCCGGCATCGGCTGGTGTTTTTTCATTCGCCCGCAGCATTTCGCTTGCCAATCGGGCCGGGTCAGGGTAGATTTGTAAATGAGAATCATTAACATTTAGCGATTGCGTCCTTGGCTCGCTTCCGCCGTGCCCAACGCGCAAGCCTGAATGTTCCGTGTGGCCTGATTTCGACAGTAACTGTCCCTTTCTCATATGCACGACCCGTTGCGGAAGGTTCATTCTGAATAGGCCAAAGAATCGTTCCGCGATCCTGAGGAACGATCAGCCGTGGGGAGAACAGATCATGAATGCCAAACGATTTTCATTGCTGCTGTTGAGCGTAACACTGCCTCTGTCAGCCGGCCTGGCCCAGGCTGAGCAAACCGAGGATGAAACCGCCGCTTCCGCCAGTGATCCGCAAGGTGTACTGGAAGAGGTTTTGGTGACCGCGCCCGAATATGTATCCACCGCCAGCCGCTCTGCCTCCAAGTCCGACCGCCCGCTGGTGGAAATTCCTCAATCCGTCACCGTGATTTCACGCGACCAGATTGACCTGCTGGAATGGAACAGCCTGCAGGAAGCCACGCGCTACACGGCGGGCGCGGTGGGCGAGAATTTCGGCCCCGATATCCGTTATGACTGGCTGACACTGCGCGGATTCAACCCCATCCAGTACATCGATGGCCTGCAGGCGCCGATTGGCTCGGTGACCAACGTGGGTACCGACCTGTATGGTTCCGAATCGGTGGAAATCCTCAAGGGCCCGTCGTCGGTGCTGTATGGCCAAACGCCTCCTGGCGGCATCGTCAACATGACGAGCCGGCGCCCGGAGCGTGAAGCCAACGGTGAACTGGGGTTGCAGTACGGCAGTTTCGACCATATGCAGATCAACGGCGACTACACCGGACCGCTGAGCGACACCGTCTCTTTCCGGCTCACCGGCCTCTACCGCGACAATGAGACCCAGACAGACTTCGTCAACGGCAAACGGGTTTACCTCGCGCCGGCACTGACCTTTGATTTCAGCGATGCAACGCGGCTGACCTTGCTGGGTTACTACCAGGAAGATGATATCGACAACTGGGCGGGCGGTTTCCTGCCGGCTGAAGGCACGTTGCTGCCCAATCCGAATGGCCAGATCCCGGTCAGCTTTTCCATGGCGGAACCCGGCGTCAACAGCTACTACCGCGAGCAATATGGCGTGGGCTACGACTTCTCGCACGTATTCAGTGATACCTTTACGCTGCAGCAGAACCTGAAGTTCTTCAGCGCCGATGCCGACCAGCGCGGCACTTACGGCCAGGGTTTCGTGGATGCGGATTTCGATGGCGTGCCGGATGACTACCGCACGGTGAACCGTGCCACTTTCCCCTTCGTGGAAGAAGTCGATTCTTTCAACGTCGATACCCGTGGTTACCTGACTTTCGGTACCGGAGCTGCAACCCACAACCTGCTGGTGGGCTTCGACTACCGCAAATATGAAGCGAATTCCGCTTTTGGCTTTGCTTCTTCCACTTTCCCGGCGGGCTCTGTTCCCACCATCGATGTATTCAACCCGGTGTACGGCGTGCCCTTTGTCGACCCTGAACCGAACATTCCCTTTACCGACCAGGTGCAGAAGCA
>CBFGWJ010000382.1:0-3047 GCA_965652335.1 uncultured Gammaproteobacteria bacterium
GGTTTCCCAGTTGGGGATCAACTTTTCCAGCAGGCGGTAGAAGCGCGGCCCGTGGTTGTGTTCCAGCAAATGGCACATCTCGTGGGCAATCACATAATCCACGTATTGCGGCGGCGCCTTGATCAGCAGGGGATTGAGGGTGATCAGCCCGCGGGCGGAGCAGGTGCCCCAGCTGCGCTTCATGCGGCGCAATTTCAGCTGGAACGGCACCGGCGCCAGCCATTTGGCCGACGCGCTGATCTGGCACATGCGCTGCCAGAAATAGCCCTGGGCCTGCGACCGGTACCATTGCCACAAAGCTTCCCGGACTGCCTCCTCACCCCACTCACGTACGTGCACCTCGATGTGGTCGGTACGCAGGATCACGTGCGGGTACTCGCTGGGGTTGCGCCAGATATCCAGGCTGTAACAGCGGCCCAGGTAGAGGTGCTTGGAACCCTGGCGGAAACGCACCGGGTGGATGTCCCGGTTGATGAGGCGCACCTGCTTGCGCAACTCGACGATCTGGTCATGCATGTCGGTGAGCACCAGGTGGATGCTCTTGCGGCTGGCGCGCAGCGGGGCGGTTACCCGCATGCGGCCGTCATCCTCGAAGCGGACATGGATATTGCGCCGCACGGAACGTTTCCTCACCAGGTCAAAGTCAATGACCGTGCCATCAAGGCGGAAACGTTCAGTGGTCAGGTTCATGCATCAGGCTCCAGAGTATGGGCCGCGCTCCACCAGGGTGGAGTGTGCTTCAAATTCATGAAAAACCGGCAGGAATTGCAGCGCCAGCTTGAGAGCAAAGTATATGCAATGCAGCAGAATAGTGAAGGGGGTGTGGCGGTATTTTTTTGGCTTTATCTTGATGGTGCCGGGGCTTGCGCCCCTCCTACGTGAGGCGCTGTTGTAGGAGGGGATTTATCCCCGACTGGGCATCAAGGGTCGGGGCTGAAGCCCCTCCTACCTGCCGACGTGGTTCTCCAGCACCGCCTGGCGCAGGATGTCCGGCGGCAGCAGGCCCTGCTTCAGCAGGAAGTCGTGGTATTCGCGCTGGTTGAACCGCTCGCGCATGCGCAGCTCCACCTCGGTGCGCAGCGACATCAGGTTCATGTAGCCGTAGTAATAGGATGTGGCCTGGCCGGGCGCGCGAAAGCTGTAGCGGTCCACTTCGGACTTGGCCAGTGGCGCGGAAATGCCCACCTCGTCTTCCATGAAAGCCTGGGCTTGCTCGCCGCTGATCTGCCCCAGGTTGATCATCGGGTCCAGGAAGGCGCGCGCGGCCCGCATCAGCAGGCTGCGCAGGCCCATCAGTTGGGCTTCCGGCGTGAAGTACTGCATCATGACGGCTTCGGAGTAAAGGCCCCAGCCCTCCACATTGGCGCTGTTGAAGGCATAGATGGCACGTGCCAGCGACACGCCGCTTTCCACCATGGCCGAAAACTGCATCTCATGCCCCGGCCGGGCTTCGTGGGCGATCAGGCCCCAGGTGGCCGGCGCATTGCTGAAGTCCGTCATGGCCTCGCCGCTGGTATCGCCGGGGTTTTTCGACACCAGCACGAATTCGCCCGACTGGCCGGTATTGCCGATCAGCTGTGGCGGGCTCATGAACGAGGCCGGCGAGGCGGCGGATTCCGCATCCGTGGCGTGGCGGATTTTCGCCGGGCGGTCCGGCAGGCTGACGATGTCATTCTCGCGGATGATGGTTTCGATATCCCCCAGCCGCGCCAGGTAGTAGTCCATCAGCTCGGCTTCCGGCACCAGCTCCTTCTGCAGCACGCCCATCACATGGCGGTAATCACTGTTTTCCAGGCCGCGCTCGGCCGCCACCGTGCGCGCAATGGCCTTCATGCGGAACTGGATCTGGGCAAAACCCAGCTGGGCCTGCTTGATCAGGTCTTCCGGTTCAATGTCCACGCCGAAACCCTTCAGGTTGTCAGCGTAGAGCTCCCGCGGCAGCCTGTGATCCTCGCGGGCGCGCGGCAGCAGTTCCTTTTTCAGCCAGTCGGAATATCGGGCCAGCTGCTTGTTCAGAAGAGCCAGGTCTTTTTCGTAACCGGTGAGGCCCGAGTCCTTGAAAATCTGCTCAAGCCCGGCTCTGAGCTGTTCCTGGCGCTGCAGGTTGGTTTCCAGTTCCCCTTGGTAAGGCCCGATCAGACCGGGTTCGTCAAAGCGCTCCCAGGTGCGGTCGATGGCCAGCTCGGACACCGGCTCATAGCCCTTGGCCTTGCCGTTGTATTTCTTCAGCCGCTCGAGCGCAGCGGGGTAGCGCGCCTTGTCATTGCGCGGGTCGAGGATGCTGCGAAAGCTCTGGAACATGAGCACAGGCAGGTCGTAGTAAGGCAGCAGGTACTGCCGTTCCAGCTCATTGCTGTGGTATTGCTCCTGCAGGGATTTGATCAGGATGTCGACATCCTGCATAACCCGCTGATCTTCAATGGTCTTTTTTCGATCTTCGAGGTCCTTGATGATGCCGCGCAGGTTCTTCTGGCTGCGCTCATACACCCTGGGCCCCAGGTCGAACACCTCGCCATCGACACTGCTGATCCCCTGGCCGGAGAACAGCTCCGGGGTGAACTTGGCCTGGCGCAACATCACCTCCTCGGTGATCCGGTTGCTCTCGGCCACCCAATCCTCGCTGGCTTCAGTAACAGCGGCTTCAGCCGTGGTGCCGCTTTCCGTGGCACCGTCGACCCGAGCTTCGTCCTGCGCCATGGCAGGCGCGGACAGCAGCAACAGGGCCAGCAGCGGGGTGAGTAATCGGGTCAGGCTTGAAGGTGAATTCATGAGTGCATTCCGGGCAGTCAATCATGGAGAAGAATAATGGAATGGTGATATGCCACCACGTGGCATTAGTCATAGTCAACCATTCCGCCCTGGCGTTCCAGCCCGCCAGAACTCGTGGTCCGGGACCAGGATGCCGGTTGGAACACAATCGCCTCGAAGGGTTCACGCCCGGGCCATGGCATGCTTCCGCTAAAACCGGCCGTTGGCAAAGAGCTCTGTCCGGGCAGCGTCCACCACGGCGGCCACCACGGGATGCTGCACGCGGCGTTCAACCGAGA
>CBFGWJ010000383.1:0-3043 GCA_965652335.1 uncultured Gammaproteobacteria bacterium
GCAACTCTTCCTTGCCCGTATCCAGGTTGATCAGGACGATGTTGGTATCACGGGTGGTGTCGCGGACGAACGCGATCCATTTTCCATCGGGCGACCAGGCCGGGCGCGAATCGACATCACCGCTGCTGGTAACCCTGCGAGCCACGCGGGTTTCGATGTCCATGACCCAGAGCCACCCTTTGGCGGCAAATGCAACGGATTGGCTGTCGGGTGAAGGCGCCGGGTCGGTGGGGCTGGCCGAGAAAGTGGGCAGGTTGTAGGCCTCCAGGTAGAGCTGGTGCCCGACATTCCTGAGTGTGTTTTCGACCGCGGGATAGCGTCCACCCCATTCGGCATGCGCTGCACCGCAGGTGAGCAGCACGGCCAGGGCGGTGAGGGCGCGGGAACTGGAAAATGACATGGGTCCTCCAATGGATTTCATGGCGAAGCAGGGATAGCCGCCTGGCGTCGCGGCCTTGCAGGATGGCGTAATGTTTCCCGCTTGCCAAGTACCGTCGGATCGACACTACTCCCCATTGACGCGGGCCTGGAAAGCAGTAGCAGCTCGCAGGATTTACCGGGCATCCAGAAGGCGACGTTCCATGGTCCCCACGATGTTCCGGATGCGCCAGGAGAAACTGCCGCTCGGGCGGGTGGCCCGCGAATGTTCTCAGCCCCCCTTTTTCGACTTTCAAGCTGGCAGTAAACTACCTCGCCCCGGGGCAATCCTGGCAACATTACGGGCGACCAGCCCAACTTTGGGAAACCGACAAGAAAATGAAGAAAATCCATGCGCTGCGCATCATGCTGGGTGCGCTGGTATCCATGAGCGGACCGGTGATTGCAACCGAACCGTTGGCCCGGTTGACCATCGATGTGGTGGTAGACGGCACCAAAACCTGGAAACGGGGAGAGGAGTACGCCAACTCGAAAATTTCCGAGCAGTACCACCTGGTGACGCACGTCCAGGCAATTGGAGAGCCCACCAGCGTGAACACCAAAGACCCGCAGTTCGCCCAGCAGCAGATGGCCATGGCCGCCCAGGTGCAGCAGCAGGTACGTGCGGCCCAGGAACGTGCGGGCAACCCGGTGCCCAAGGCGCCGGCAACGCAGGAAGAGTACCTCGAGCAACAGAAAAAACTGGCCGAGGACATGCAGCAGGGCCAGGCAGCCTGCCAAGGGGATATGAACTGCCTGATGAAGCTGGCGCAGGAATACGCCATGCAGTCATCCATGATCAGTTATCCGCCGGCGGAGGGCGATGAATCCATGGCCGGCTTTGATGGTGAGGAAGACCAACCCGAAGACCTGCGCTACCTGGACTATGGCGGTTATGAGGGCTGCCCGGGTGAAATCCACATTCGCATCAACAACACTTCGGAAGGCGCACTGGCCGACGTGTCCGGCATGATCCCCTTCACGCAGGCCGATACCGCGGATTACCATGGCACTGAACTCGACCTGATGATGCAGTGCCTGGCCAGCAACCTGGTTCATGATTTCAAGGCCGGCAAAATCTACTCCGACGGCTTCGGCCACCCGGCGCCACGGGGCAGCTATCGCCACTGGGACAGGCTGCACGGTGAAACCCTCAACGAGGAAGCCCAGGTCCCCACCACTTCCACTGCCTGGGAATGGGTGGCAGAATCCCTCAGGGTTGCTGATGCATCCGGCAGTGCCACCACCACCTTGCCGGTCCCGGGGGCGAACGAAGGCCCTGCCAGCGATGGCTCGATCACCAGTGGCGAAATGACGGTGAGCGTGAAGTGGGCCTTTGAACCGCTCTGACCCTGCCGCCGCCAACCCGAAGCAACACGGTTATCGCGTTACCCATCCCACACAGAGGAGTATCGATATGGACTGGTTAATTTCGTTGGTCATCGGCGGCATCGTAGGCTGGTTGGCCAGCATCGTGATGAAAACCAACGCGCAGATGGGCTTGATCGCCAATATCCTGGTGGGTGTTGCCGGTTCAATGATCGGGTACTGGATCGCCGGTCAATTGGGTATGACGGTGTCGGGCGGCTTCGTCGGATTCCTGGTCGCGATCGGCGGCGCGGTGCTGCTGATTTTCATCCTGCAGAAGCTCGGCATCTTCAAGAAAGCCTGATTCAGGGCAGGCGGCTGAAAATTTCATCGTAGTGTGGATTAGTTCCAAGCCCTTTGCGAGGGGAAAATCCTTCGGCTTGCAGCAATTCATAAACTGACCGTGCCGTGCTGCCATAGGTACGCAGGTAATCCTCGTCGATTTCGACCATGATGGAACGGACCCGGTCGAACCAGGCGGCCTGCTTCAGCAGGGTGATGACTTCATGCTCGTAGCCTTCGGTGTCGATCTTGATGTGAATGCCAACTTCCTTTCGCAATGAGTCGAACAAAGGGTGGTCGGTAGGGTCGATGACAGCCACTTCGATTCCGCCGGAATGCGTACCCGGGGCCAATCGTCCCATGCCGCTGTGAGTCGCATCAAAATGCAGGCTGGAAGGCCCGCTTGCCGGTCCGATTGCGGAATTGACCGCGATCACGTTATCCGCCCCGTTGAGCTTGAGGGCGCGAAGCAGGCGCCGGTACACAGCCGGATTGGGCTCAAA
Source organism: uncultured Gammaproteobacteria bacterium (assembly GCA_965652335.1). Taxonomy (GTDB): domain Bacteria; phylum Pseudomonadota; class Gammaproteobacteria; order Xanthomonadales; family SZUA-36; genus JAWXBM01. The sequence goes on from CBFGWJ010000383.1 coordinate 2,571, forward strand.
GGCCAGCACCTGTCCCTGCCTCAGGTGTTGCGAGGCGAGCAGCATGAACAGGCCATAACTGGCGCCGATATCGATGAAGGTGGCGTTCGGCGGCAGGCTGGCGATGTGGTCACTGATGTCCCGGCCATAGGCGCCGGAAATCGCCAGGGCGCTGGTGAAATCCTGCGGGTCTGCATTCAGGATCGGGCCATGGGGGGATCGGACCTCTTCCAGTGAAAGTGCGCGCAGCAACTGGTGCGTCACGGCAATCTTGCCGTTGTGCCAGCACCGGCGCAGGTACAACTCGAACAATGGCCTGACGAGGCGCTGGCCGATGGCCATTACCGAATCCCTGCAAGGTGAATATGAACAGTCCCAAACGCCATGTTACCATCCGGTCTTTACGGTGCTGATCATCCGATTGAAAATCAATTGCACAAGTTTGGCTTGGGCACTGTGACTTCACAACCACAACCCGAGAGGAAGATTGCCCG
>CBFGWJ010000384.1:0-3042 GCA_965652335.1 uncultured Gammaproteobacteria bacterium
GCATGCGGCGAGCGGCTTCCAGGCCGCCTTTGACCACGATGCTGATGATGCCGCCGCCCTGCCCGCCCATCTGCCGCATCGCCAGGGTATATTGCGGATGTTCCGGCAAGCCCGGGTAAATGACCTGCTCAAGCTGCGGATGCTGCTGTAACCATTGGGCGATCTGCAGCGAATTACGGCTGTGGGCGTCCATGCGCAAGGCCAGGGTTTTCAGGCCGCGCATGGCCAGGAAGCTGTCGAACGGCCCCTGGATGCCACCAATCGAGTTGAGCAGGAACCACAGGCGCTGCGCCAGGTCCCCATCTTCTCGCACCACCGCCACGCCACCGACCATGTCGGAATGGCCATTCAGGTACTTGGTGGCGGAATGCACCACGATGTCAGCGCCGAGTTCCAGTGGCCGCTGGAGCATCGGCGATGCAAAGGTATTGTCCACCACCAGCAAGGCCCCATGCCGGTGCGCGATTTCGGCGGCAGCGGCGATATCCACGATGCGCAGCATGGGATTGGTGGGCGTTTCCACCCACACCATTTTTGTCTCCGGCCGCATGGCGGCCTCCAGCGCACCGGGTTTCTCCAGCTCGGCGAAAGTGAATTTCAGGCCGGCGGAACGCTCGCGCACGCGGTGGAACAGCCGGAAGCTGCCGCCATAAAGATCATCGCCCGCCACGACATGGTCGCCGGTGTTCAAAAGTTCCAGCACCGTGGCCGTAGCCGCCATGCCGGAGGCAAAGGCGAAACCGCGAATTCCGCCTTCCAGGTCGGCGATGCACTTTTCGTAGGCATCCCGGGTCGGGTTGTGGCTGCGCGAGTACTCCCAGCCCTGGTGATCGCCCGGACTGCGCTGCACATAGGTCGAGGTGGCGTAGATCGGGGTCATGATGGCGCCGGTCGAAGGATCAGGCTGCTGGCCTGCGTGGATGGCCCGTGTCGCCAACGCCAACGGCCTTGTTTCGCGCTGCTTGTCTGCTTTGCTCATTCTGGTTCCGTTCCTGTCAGGATCATATCCGGTCGGCCTTGCGGCGCAGGTAATTCAGCAGGTCCACCCGCGTGATCAGCCCCAGGAATCGCTCGCCGTCCTTGACGATGGCGACGAAATCGCGGTTGAAGATCGGCATCAGGTCGGCCACCGGAGCCCTGACGTTGATTTCGGTGAGGTCAGTCACCATGGCGGTCCTGACGGGCTGGGCGAATGCCCGCTGATTTTCCGCCACGGCGAGCAGCAGGTCGGACTCATCGAGGATGCCGACGATCTGGCCATTCTCAATCACCGGCAACTGCGAAACGTCATAGAGTTTCAGGCGGCCATAGGCATTGGCCAACGGTTCGTCCGGGCCCACTGTGATGGTGTCGTGCGAGTCATAAGGACGCGCGATCAGGTCGCGCAAATCCCCGTGCTGGATGGTTTCGATGAAACCGAGGTCGCGCATCCAGTAATCGTTGTACATTTTCGACAGATAGCGGTTGCCGGTGTCGCAGCAGAAAGTCAGGACCTTCTTCGGGCCGGTCTGCTCACGGCAGTAACGCAAGGCGGCAGCCAGCAACGTGCCGGTGGAAGAGCCACCGAGTATGCCTTCTTTTTTCAGCAGTTCACGCCCGGTTTCAAAGCTTTCACGGTCACTGATGGCATAGGCCTTTTTCACCCGGGTGAAATCACTGATGACCGGCAGGAAATCCTCCCCGATGCCTTCCACCATCCAGCTGCTGCTCTTGGTGCTGAGATGCCCTTCGTTGATGTATTCGGCCAGGATGGAGCCTACCGGGTCGGCCAAGATCAGCTCCAGCTCCGGCGCCTGTTTCGCAAAATATCGCGACAGGCCGGTTACCGTTCCGCTGGAGCCCACGCCGAGCACGATGGCGCCCAGCTGGCCGTCCATCTGCCGCCAGATTTCCGGGCCAGTGACTTCCTCGTGGGCTTTGGGATTCGCCGGGTTGCCGAACTGGTTGATGAAGTAGGCATTGTCCATTTCACTTGCCAGCCGCTTGGCCAGGTCCTGATAGTATTCAGGATGGCCCTTGGCCACATCCGAGCGGGTCAGCACCACTTCCGCACCCATGGCCTTGAGGTTGGAAATCTTCTCGCGACTCATCTTGTCGGGAATGACCAGCACCAGGCGGTAGCCTTTCTGGGCGGCAACCAGGGCCAGACCCAGCCCGGTATTGCCGGCAGTGCCCTCCACCAGGGTATCTCCCGGTTTGATCAGGCCTTTCTGCTCGGCGTCCTCGATCATTCGCAGGCCGATGCGGTCCTTGATGGAGGCGCCGGGATTCTGGCTTTCCAGCTTGATGTAAAGCTCGCAGGGCCCGGTATCGAGGTGATTGATGCGGACGACCGGCGTGTTGCCGATCATTTCCAGGACATTGGCAAAAACTTCCATTGATTCTGTGTACTCCGTTGCGGCAGCCGCCCGGTTGCGGGGCGGCCCGGCATGGGCCTGTTCGTGGTTTGCAGCAATCCATGCTGCAATCCATTCCGGCAAAAATAAAAACGGCCGGGTAATTGTACCCGGCCGTTACTCAATTTTGCCTGCCCGATGTCAGTTGCCAGTCGTCAGTTGCCAGGCGTCAGTTACTGGATTTGTCCATCATCCGCGCCAGTTGGTCCTTGGCGAACAATTTCTCTTTTTTCAGTTTGACCAGGGCCAGGTCTTCCATGGGAACTGTGCCGTATTCGGCATCGGTTACCAACCGGTCCAGTTCCTGGTGACGATTGAATATCCTGAGGAATTCAGGATTTTCCTTCATCATTTTTTCCATTTGGTGCTGACGGTGTTCGAACATGATAGTCCTCCGTATTTGAGTGACAATACGCCGCCGACCGCTTGCGCCAGGCAACAGATGCCGGCAAGCGCCCAGCGGAATCAAAGGCTTGGAAAGTAGTGCGTCTGGAATTATGCAGGTAGGTACGAAGTTCAGGATGGTGCCAACATTTTGATGCTGTTGGCCCAGCCATCAGATGCGAACTTCGTTTTTGCAGTGAAGAACCATAAGGTGGAATTACACTAACGCAAATTCGGGGTTCCGGCAAGCCGGAATTCCCGG
>CBFGWJ010000385.1:0-3025 GCA_965652335.1 uncultured Gammaproteobacteria bacterium
CGACGAACTCGTCCGGGTTCACGCCATAATCCGCGTAAAACGCAGCCAGCTCTTCCATGGACTTCAACACGTGGCGCTCTTTCCAGATTTTGTCCATCAATGCTGCATGGGCCTTGTCCGCCACACCCATCACATCAGCCGTGTTGTAGGCGCGGGCATACAGTTCCCAGGTGCCACGCCCGAAAACCACCGGGTAGCGTACAAACTTCACCGATTCCGGCAGGCGTTTCTGCCAGCTCTGCACATAGGGTTCAAACGTGGCGCAGTGGGTGCACATGTAGCTGAAGGCTTCCACCACCTCGATTTCGCCCGGGCGGGTTGCCGGAGCGTTTTCGATGGTCTGGTAATGCACTCCGTCCTGGTACTTGGGTTCCTGCGCCTGGGCCATACCGGCCAGCAGCAGCCCCACAACCACCAGGTATTGATTCAGAAAATGCTTGTTCATTCGGCACTCCAAAATAATCTTCAGGTTATGTTGATTGCCTTCAACAGACAGCGGCAGACGGGCTCAGTTCACTCCACCGCCAGGTAGAGGCCCTGGATGAAACTGGCCAAAGCAGCGATTTCTGCGTCGGTCAGATGCTTGGCCACGCCGTTCATGACATGGCTCTGGGCATCCTTTTCACCCCAGTTTTCACCGGCCCGGTAGCGTTCCAGCATTTTCGCGGTGTAAACGCTGTGCTGGCCGGCCAGCGCCGGATACGGCACCAGGGGATTGCCCTCACCACCGGGACCGTGGCAGGCCATGCAGGCCGGTACACCGGTTTCGGCATTGCCTGCGCGCCAGAGCTTCTCACCGGCGGCGCTGAGAGTTTCATCAGCCACGCCACCATTGTTTTTCTGGGTGGCGAAAAACGCGGCGATATCGGCGAAATCCTGCTGGCTCATGGCGCCGACGATTCCCATCATTTCCGGCACCGGCCGTGCACCCGACTTGATCAAAGCCGTCTGGCGCTCCAGGTAGGCAGCGTGCTGCCCCGCCAGCTTGGGCCATTGCGGCACCATGCTGTTTCCATCGGCGCCATGGCAGGCGGCGCAAATGGCGGCCTTGGACTGGCCGGCAGCGGCATCACCCTCGGGCCCACCTTGTGCAATGGCCGAAAGGCTGGTCAGCAACAGCAAGCCGGCCACAATCCGGATGCATAGATTCATGGGATTTCTCCTGGCAATTCGTAGACTGGAATGAATTGCCGGTATTATCGCGGTTAAATCCATCCCGTTCCAGCCCGGCGCACGCAAAAATGAAGCCTGTGAAAACCCCAGCCTCGAAACCCGGCAAACCGTCCGCACGGCGGGCCCATGCCCGGCCGCCCTCGAAGCGGCCCAACCCGTATCGGCAGGCGGAATACCTGATCAGCGCGCACAACCTGCACCAGCTGCCGGCCGACCAGGGTTGGGAAGTGGCTTTTGCCGGCCGGTCCAATGCCGGCAAATCCAGCGCCATCAACGCCCTCACCGAGCAGAAATCACTCGCCCGCACCAGCAAGACACCCGGCCGCACGCAGCAGATCGTTATTTTTACCATCGATGAACAGCGGCGCATCGCCGACCTGCCCGGCTATGGCTATGCCAAGGTGCCGGCCAGATTGCGCGAGCATTGGCAGGAATTGCTGCAGGTGTATTTCGAAACCCGGCTGTCCTTGCGCGGCGTGGTATTGCTGATGGACATCCGCCATCCGATGCGGCCATTTGATGAACAGATGGTGGCCTGGTGCAGCGCCAGGAACCTGCCGGTGCACCTGGTGCTGACCAAGGCCGACAAGCTGAAACGCGGCCCGGCCAAATCCACGCTGCTGAAGGTGCGCCGCGAATTGCCCCCGGGGGCCACAGTGCAGATGCTGTCCACGCTGAGCGGCGAAGGCAAGGATGAACTGATCCAGCGCCTGAACCAGCTGTATGAATTTCCGGCAGTTGAAGCCGGCGCTTGAGATAAGGCCGGCCGCTGCGGGTAAAATGGCCGGCAACAACGATGAGGATTGAAACATGAGCTTTCCGGCTACCCGCATGCGCCGCATGCGCGCCAGTGAATTCAGCCGCCGGCTGATGCGCGAAACCCGCCTGGCGCCCGACAACATGGTGTGGCCGGTGTTCGTGCTGGAAGGCGAAGGCCAGGTGGAAAGCGTGGCCTCCATGCCCGGCGTGCAGCGCATGAGCATCGATCGCCTGCTGCCGGCGGCGCGGCATTGCCATGAGCTGGGCATTCCGGCGATTGCGCTGTTCCCCATCGTCGGTGCCGGCGCCAAGTCGGCTGATGGCCGCGAAGCCTGGAACCCCGATGGCCTGGCGCAGCGCGCCGTGGCGGCGCTGAAGGAGAAAATCCCCGGCCTGGGCGTGATCACCGATGTGGCGCTGGACCCCTTCACCACCCACGGCCAGGACGGCCTGATCGACGACACCGGTTATGTGATGAACGATGCCACCGTTGATGTGCTGGTGAAACAGGCCTTGTCGCATGCCGAAGCCGGTGCCGATGTGGTGGCGCCTTCCGACATGATGGACGGCCGCATCGGCGCCATCCGCCAGGCGCTGGAAACCGAGGGTTTCACCAATACCCGCATCCTGGCTTACGCCGCCAAGTACGCTTCGGCTTTCTACGGGCCCTTCCGCGATGCGGTCGGCTCAGCCGCTAACCTGGCAGGTGGCAACAAGTATTCCTACCAGATGGATCCGGCCAACAGCGACGAGGCCCTGCGTGAAGTTGAACTGGACCTGGAAGAAGGCGCGGACATGGTGATGATCAAACCGGCCATGCCCTACCTTGATATCGTGCGGCGCGTGAAGGAAACGTTTGGGGTGCCAACGCTCGCCTACCAGGTGTCCGGCGAATACGCCATGCTGAAAGCGGCCGCCGGCAACGGCTGGCTGGACGAATGCCCGGTGGTGCTGGAAGCACTCACCAGCATCCGCCGCGCCGGCGCCGACGCCATCCTGACCTATTACGCCGTCCAGGTTGCCGAGTGGCTGCAGGAAAAGGCGTGATCCGGCTGGCGGTATTCGGCCAGCCGATTGCCCATTCGCTGTCGCC
>CBFGWJ010000386.1:0-2979 GCA_965652335.1 uncultured Gammaproteobacteria bacterium
GGGTGTGAGCGAAGAAAAGCGCATCAAGACCTGGAGCCTGTTCAGTCACTTTGCACCCTCCGATGCCCAGGTGTTGGCCATCACTCCATCCTACTTCGAACTGGCCAGTCTCAAACTGGCCTCGGGCCGCGCCATTTCCGAAGAAGACAACCAGTGGTACCGACAGGTGGCGGTGCTGGGCCCGCAGGCTGCGCGCGACCTGTTTCCCGGCCAGGATCCTCTGGGCCAAAGGGTCAAGGTGAACCATTTGTGGCTGGAGGTCGTTGGAGTGCTGGCCGACCGCGACCTGGGTTCCGATGAATTCCAGGGTGTGCGCCTGGGCGGTGACCGCAACCGGGTGTTCCTGCCGCTGGAGACAGCTTTCAAGCGGCTGCGTTTTGAGCCGCTGGAAAGCGAACTCGATGCAGTGCGGCTGGCTTTGAATCCGCAGGCTGACCCGCAACAATCGGCCCAAACCGTCAGTCACCTGATGTCGCGCCGGCATGGCGAGCAGAACGATTTTGAGCTGGTGGTGCCGGCTGCCCTGCTGAAACAGCAGCAGCAGACCCAGCAGATCTTCACCATTGTGATGTCGGCCATCGCCGGCATTTCACTGTTGGTGGGCGGCATTGGCATCATGAACATCATGTTGGCCACCGTGCTGGAACGTACCCGTGAAATCGGCTTGTTGCGCGCCATCGGCGCGCGCAAGGTGGATATCCAGAGGCAATTCCTGATGGAGTCGGCCACGGTTGCCGCCATCGGCGCATTCATCGGCATTTTCTTTGGCCTGCTGCTGGCATTCGTGATCCAACAGTTTGCCGGCTGGCCGGCTGCGTGGTCGCCTTTTGCGGTGGTGCTTTCAGTCACGATTTGCCTGGCAACGGGAGTCGGGTTCGGCTGGTACCCGGCCCGCAAGGCGGCCTCGCTGGATCCGATCAAGGCGCTGCATGCCGAATAGCCAACAGGCCAGAATAGCGAGCTGGGCCCGGCTGGCTGATTACCATCTGGTCCTGTCAGCCCGCGTTTGCTGTTAGGATAAAAACATGAGCATTCAACTGATTGGTATCTCCGGCAGCCTCAGGCAGTCCTCGTTCAACACCCACCTGCTTCGAGCAGCAGGAAGCGCGCTACCAGGCCATGCAATACTGGAAATCCGCTCCATAGCGAATGTGCCGCTCTACAACTTCGATGTGGAGGAACGTTCAGGCATTCCTCAGCCGGTAGCGGAACTCAAGCAAGCGATTGCCGCAGCGGACGGCCTGGTGATTGCCAGCCCGGAATACAACAATTCCATTCCCGGCGTGCTGAAAAACACACTCGACTGGCTGTCGCGCCCACCCGAGGATATCGCGCAGGTTTTCGGCCAGTTGCCGGTGGCCATCATGGGAGCATCGCCGGGAATATTCGGCACCACGCTGGCGCAGACGGCGTGGCTGCCGGTGATGCGCACGCTGGGCACCCAACTGTGGACCGGCGGCCGGATGCTGGTACCAAAGGCTGCCCAGGCCCTGGGCGAGGCAACCGGGGATGTCGAGGCCTCGTTGCAGCAGCGTCTGGAGAAATTCATGGCTGGGTTTGTTGCGTTTGTGGAGTCCTGCAAAACGCGGGACTAGACCGGAAATTTCATCACTCTGCTACTGCGGCCATCCAGAGGCACGCAAAAACCGGGCAGGGCGGTGCCTTGGGAATTTCAGAGCTTCATTAAAGAATGCTCTTGCCCATGGCGCTGAGGATCAGCTGCAGGGTGCGTTTGGCGCTGATATTGCGTTCATCCAGGAAGGGATTGAGTTCCACCACTTCCATCGACACCAGGTTGCCGTCATCGGCGCAGTATTCCAGCAACAGGTGCGCTTCGCGGAAACTCACTCCGCCGGGTACCAATGTGCCGGACCCGGGAATCACGGTGGGGTCGCAGCCGTCGACATCAAAGCTGATGTGAAAGCCCGCAGTGCCATCGTTGACGATTTCGAGCGCCTGGGCCGCAACTGCCGCCATGCCCTGTTCGTCAATCTCACGCATCGTGAACGCATGTATGCCCGATTCGCGAATGATGCGGCGCTCGCCGGCGTCGATGTCCCGCACACCGATCAGCACCACGTTTTCAGGGTCGACCTTGGGATGGAAGCCACCGATATTTTTCAGGTCGTCATCGCCCTGGCCCAGCAGATGCGACAAAGGCATGCCATGGATATTGCCGGAAGGCGAAGACGCCGGGGTGTTCATGTCGCCATGGGCGTCAAACCAGATCAACCCGATCTTCTTGCCCTGGTCGCGATAAAAGCTGGAAACCCCGGCAACCGTACCCATGGCAATCGAGTGGTCTCCTCCAATAACCAATGGAAATTCATTAGCTTGTAAAATATTTTTAACCTTGTTTGCCAGGTGATTGCACACCTCCAGGATTTCCGGCTTGAAACGGGCGTCGCGTTGTTCGGGAGTGCGAGTTTCCATCGCAGGCGCCGGAATGTCTTCCTCGCGGGCCACTTGGTAGCCCAGGCGCCGTAACGCAGCGCCAAGGCCGGCGATACGCAACGCCGACGGGCCCATGTCGGTGCCACGACGGCTGGCGCCGAGGTCCAGCGGCACGCCCACGATGCGGATGGTTTTCTGTGTCTGTTCGTTCATGAATTACCTGGATTTTCGGTTTTGACTCGCCCGTGACGAAGTAATCTGAGGCCAGAGTTTAACTGATTTGCGGGTGAAGGCCGCGCGAAGGGTTGCAGCCGAACAGGAACCGAATCACGTTCCGAGGTGTATTCAGAGTTGTTTGCGGGCCTGCATGTGGCCAGGCCGATGGCTTGGCCGAGCTGGATGTGTGGCCATAGGCGACCCGGACAGTTGGTGCGGGATTCTCGGTTCTTGATCGCTGCTGAAGGCCTGGATAACATTTAATTTTACATAATATACATTATACGCAAGTTGGTTGGGGTGACCGGCACGGCGTCAAGATTGTCTTTCGGCGCGAGAGGCTTCACCTCCACGGGCTTCACCTGTCCC
>CBFGWJ010000387.1:0-2975 GCA_965652335.1 uncultured Gammaproteobacteria bacterium
TTCAGCCAATTTCCGCGGAAGTTGGTTCAATTACGAACTGCAACAACCACTTGCAGACATGAGGTAATAAATAGGTATAATGCCAGTCGGGGAAATGGAGTGACCCGTGGATGAATACTGAACTCAAGGTCAGCACGAATTTGCATGGCTTGGCCCGGCGGCTGGTTATCGAGAATATTCTCGACGAGGCTGCTGTTGAGGCAGCCAGTCGCGAAGCCAGCAAGAAGAACCGCTCGCTGCTGGGTTATCTGTTGACCAGCACCGACGTCCCGCCGCTCAAGCTGGCAACCGCCGCCTCTGAAGAGTATGGCATACCGCTGGTTGATATCCGGTCGTTTGATTTGTCCCAGGCGCCAATGAGCCTGGTTTCGGAAGCGCTGATCGAAAAACACCAGGCCCTGCCGCTGCACCTGCGCGGCAACCAGCTGTTCATTGCCCTGCGTGACCCTACCGATCACCAGGTGCTGGATGAAATCGCGTTCAGCTCCGGCTTTCATGTGGAACCCATCCTGGTTGCTGCTGACCAGATCAGCAAGGCCATCGAACGCGCCCAGGAAGCGGCCCACACCGTGTTCGACGACCTGGAGGAAGAGGAAGGCCTGGAAGATGTAGGCTTTTCCACCGAGAAAGAGGTGGAGGATGCCAGCGACCCATCGGTGGATGAAACCCCGGTGGTGCGTTTCATCAACAAGGTACTTCTGGATGCCATCCGCAAGGGTGCATCTGACATTCACTTCGAGCCGTACGAAAGCCGCTACCGCATCCGCTACCGCCTGGACGGTGTGCTGAAAGCAGTTGCCGCGCCACCGGTGCAGATGTCACGCCGGCTGTCGTCACGCCTCAAGGTCATGGCCGGCCTGGACATTGCCGAAAAGCGCGTTCCGCAGGATGGCCGCATCATGCTGGCCATGAGCCGTAACAAGAGCATCGACTTCCGCGTCAGCACCTGCCCTACCCTGTTCGGTGAGAAAGTGGTGCTGCGTATCCTGGATTCTTCCGCCACCAAGCTGGGTATCGAGCAGCTGGGCTTCGAGGACGAGCAGCGGCAACTGTATGAGGCTGCGATCAAAAAGCCCTACGGCATGATCCTCGTAACAGGCCCAACCGGTAGCGGTAAGACCGTGACCTTGTACACCGCCCTGCAGATGCTCAATGACGAAGGCCGGAATATTTCCACGGTAGAAGATCCGGTGGAAATCCGCGTACCCGGCATCAACCAGGTGCAGCAGAATACCAAGCAGGGCATGACCTTCGCCCGCGCCTTGCGGGCTTTCCTTCGCCAGGATCCGGACGTGATCATGGTCGGCGAGATTCGTGACCTGGAAACCGCGGAAATTGCCATCAAGGCGGCGCAAACCGGTCACCTGGTGCTGTCCACGCTGCATACCAACGATGCGCCACAATCCATCACGCGCCTGATGAACATGGGCGTACCCACGTACAACATCACCTCGGCGGTGAACCTGGTGATCGCCCAGCGCCTGGTGCGTACGCTGCACACCTGCAAACAGCGCGATGAACTGCCGCGGGAAGCACTGCTGCAGGCGGGTTTCGACAAAGCCGACATCGATGACCTGAAGCTGTTCAGGCCCACCGGCTGCTCCGACTGCAATGAGGGCTACCGGGGCCGTTCGGGCGTGTTTGAAGTGATGCCCATCACCGACGAAATTTCACGTATCATTCTGGAAGAAGGCAATGCCATGCGCATCGCCCAGCAAGCGCGCAAGGAAGGAATCAATGACCTGCGCACCTCCGCACTAAGGAAAGTGGCGGCGGGACTTACCGACATCATTGAGATCAACCGGGTAACCAAGGACTAGGTTATGGCGACAGTACAACAGGCAGAGCCCATTGTATTCATTTGGCAGGGACGCGATAAGCGCGGGGTCAAGCTCAGGGGCCAGCAGATAGCATCGAGCCCGAACCTGGTGCGCGCGGAACTGCGACGCCAGGGCATCAACCCCATTTCCGTCAAGCGCAAGCCCAAGCCGCTGTTCGGTGGCGCCGGCTCGCGCATCACCTCCAAGGACATCACCTATTTCAGCCGGCAACTGGCCACCATGCTGAAATCGGGCGTGCCGTTGGTGACAGCCTTCCAGATCATTTCCGGTGGCCTGAAAAACCCGCGCATGCGCACCGTGGCCGACAAGATCCGGGCCGAGGTGGAATCCGGTGGCGCGCTGCACGAGGCGCTGGCGCAGTACCCGGTGCAGTTCGACGAACTCTATGTGAACCTGGTTGCGGCCGGCGAGAGCGCCGGTGTGCTCGACACCATCCTGGATGACATCGCTTCACACAAGGAGCGCATTGAATCCATCAAGGGCAAAATCAAGAAGGCGCTGTATTACCCGGCGGCGGTTATCGCGGTGGCCATCATCGTCACCTCCATCCTGCTGATCTTCGTCATTCCGCAATTTGAGGCCATTTTCGTCTCCTTTGGTGCGGATCTGCCGGCCTTCACCAAAATGGTGGTGAATGCCTCCAAGTTCATGCAAAGCAAGGGCGTATACGTGCTGCTCCTGCTGGTGGCAGGCATCGTCGGCCTCATCATGGCGAAAAAGCGTTCCAAGAAATTTTCACACTTCATCGACCGCATGTCGCTGAAACTGCCGATTGTCGGAACAATCCTGGAGCAGGCGGCAATAGCGCGCTTCTGCCGTACGCTGGCCATTACCTTTGCCGCCGGTGTGCCGCTGGTGGATGCGCTGAAGATTGTGGCCGGCGCCACCGGCAATGCGGTTTATGACGATGCCGCCATGCAGATTCGCAGTGATGTCTCCGTGGGCCACCAGTTGCAACTGGCCATGCAGCAAACTGAAGTGTTCCCCAACATGGTGATCCAGATGGCGGCCATTGGCGAGGAAGCCGGTTCGCTGGATGCCATGCTGGTCAAAGTGGCAATAGCCTACGAGGAAGAAGTCAACAACGCCGTGGATGCGCTGAGCAGCTTGCTGGAACCTGCGATTATCGTATTC
>CBFGWJ010000388.1:0-2973 GCA_965652335.1 uncultured Gammaproteobacteria bacterium
CGGGCAATCCCGCCCCGACCTCGCAACAGGGAGACAGTGACATGACACGGACAGTTTTGACACTGGCAATAACGATAGCGGCCATGGGCCTGGCAACCGCCGCACGCGCTGATGTGCTGCTGATTGAGGAAGTGCGGCAGGCGGAAAACATGGCCGTGCCGGAAAACGGCCTGAGCATGGCGGAAGTTGAAGCGCGTTTTGGCGCTCCGGAAAGCAGGGATGGTCCGGTGGGCGACCCCCCCATCACCCAGTGGGTGTATGACCGCTGGAGTGTGTATTTCGAATACGACAAGGTGCTCTTCACCGTGCTGCACAAGGGTGAAGTGATAGGCGCGTCCGCAACCGCAAAGCAGCCCTGAGGCGCGGCCTCCACCGCGGCCACGCGAAGGCACGGCGGGGCGGTGCCCAAACCTGTTGCAACGGCCGTGATTCCTGCAGGCAGGATGCCTCGGATGTCATTCTGAGGTATCCTTACGCACTTTTTTGGCGCACTCTCGAAATATTCTGCCGACAGTCGCCCGCCGCATATTCCAGGGTCTTTTTTCCATGTCCGCCTCAGATCAAACCGAAAATCCGGCCGAAACGCACCCCTTTGCGGCCTCGGGCTCCACTGTCACCAACGACATGGACGCCGGAAGCGTGAATGAAACCGGTGCGCTTGCCGGAGTGGAAAGCCAGCCCATGCGGGTGATTGAGCGCGATGGCGTGCGGTTTACGCTGGTTGGAACCGCGCACGTATCGCGGGCCAGCGCGGAAGCCGTCAGGGAACTGGCAGGCCGCCCGGAATTCGATGCCATCGCGGTGGAACTGTGCCCGGCGCGCTACGACGCGCTGAAAGCCGAACGCAAGTGGACCGACCTGGATCTCTACCGCATCGTGCGCGAAGGCAAGGCGGGGCTGGTGATGGCGAACCTGGCATTGAGCGCCTACCAGCGTCGCATCGCGGAACAGTTCGGCATTGAGCCGGGGGCGGAAATGCGCGCCGCCGTGAAGGCCGCGGCCGAACGCGGCGTTCCCCTGCAACTGGTTGACCGCGACCTGGCACTGACGCTCAAACGCAGCTATGCCAGCGTGCCGTGGTACAAGCGTTTCTACCTGATGTCCGGCCTGCTGGCGGGCATGGTCAGTTCTGATGAGATCGATGAGGAATCGATCGAAAAACTCAAGGAAGGCGATATCCTTGAATCCACCTTCACCGAGTTCGCTTCCACTTCTCCGGAACTGTACGAAGCCCTGATCACGGAGCGTGACCGCTTTATGGCGGCACGCCTGCGCCAGGAAATTGTCAGCCAGCAGAGCGGCCAGCAGGACAGCCGCATCCGCAATGTGCTGGTCGTTATCGGCGCCGGCCATATGGCCGGTTTGGCCGAGCACCTGCAGCAGGACGGTTCCGACCCGCAGAGTGTGCGTACCGAACTCGAGCAGGTACCCCCCAGGTCCTGGTGGCCGCGGGCCATCCCCTGGGTCATTATGGTACTGGTGCTGGCGGGGTTTGCTCTGGGGTTCTCGCGCAGCCCCGAACTCGGCTGGAGCCTGGTGCTGATCTGGGTGCTGATCAATGGCGGCCTGGCGGCGCTCGGCGCGCTGGTGGCGCGTGCGCACCCGCTGACCATCCTGAGCGCCGTGATCGCCGCGCCCATCACCTCGCTCAACCCCACCATCGCCGCCGGCATGGTGTCCGGCCTGGTTGAATCCTGGTTGCGCAAACCAAAAGTTGCGGACCTGGAGAGGCTGCACCTGGACATTACCACGGTCAAGGGCTGGTTCAACAACCGCGCCACGCGGATACTGCTGGTATTCTTTTTCACCAACCTGGGCTCGGCCATCGGCACCTGGGTGGCGGGATTCAAGATTTTTGAAGTGCTGAGCTGAGGCTGGCCAGAAGCAGTGAATCGCCAGTGAATCAATGATGCGTATCGGCAACTACCATTTTCCGGAGGCCTGCCTGGCCCTCGCTCCCATGGCCGGGGTGACGGACCGGCATTTCCGCGGCCTGTGCCGCGAACTCGGTGCCGATTACGTGGTAACTGAAATGTTGTCGGTGAACCCGGCATTGCGCCACACGCGCAAGTCGCGATTACGTGAAGAATTCAGCGGCGAACCGGAACCCGTGGCAGTGCAGATCGCCGGCGCCGAACCGAAATGGATGGCCGATGCCGCCCGTTACAACGCCGACCGCGGGGCTGCCATCATCGACATCAACATGGGTTGCCCGGCCAAGAAAGTCTGCAACAAGCTGGCCGGTTCCGCCCTGCTCTCGGACCCGCAACAGGTGGAGTCCATTTTGCGCGCGGTGGTGGCGTCGGTGGACATTCCGGTGACGCTGAAAATCCGCACCGGCCCGGATCCGGAACAGCGCAACGGCCTGTTGATCGCGCGCATCGCGGAAGATGCCGGCATCGCCGCGCTGGCTGTGCATGGTCGTACGCGTGCGGACAAGTTCCAGGGTGAGGCCGAGTATGACACCATTCGCGAAATCTGCCGGCAGGTGAAAATTCCGGTGTTCGCCAACGGTGATATCAGCACGCCACTGCAGGCCCGGCATGTGCTGCAACTCACCGGCGCAACCGGCGTGATGATCGGCCGGGCCGCCCAGGGTAATCCGTGGATCTTCCGCGAAGTGCGCCATTTCCTGGAAACCGGGCACATGCTCCCGGCTGTACCTCCAACGGAAGTTCATGCGGTGATGCGCCTGCACCTGTCCCGGCTGCACGATACCTATGGAGATATTGCGGGCGTTCGCGTGGCGCGCAAGCACATCAACTGGTACCTGCAGGACCGGGCTGGATCGGAGCCCTGGCGCAATGCGCTGATGCTGGCGCAACAACCACAGCAACAGTTTGAGCTGCTGGACGCCTACTTTGGTGGCGAGGATGCACCCGAAGCCTGCTCCGCGATTGATGGGACCGGCGAACCCCGAAGGCGCGCGGCATAACAGGAGCAGTGGCCCGGTAACCGGATGGACCTCCTGCC
>CBFGWJ010000389.1:0-2961 GCA_965652335.1 uncultured Gammaproteobacteria bacterium
GCCAGCGGACCGGCCAGCAGCCCGGAAATCATCGCATCGCTGCGCGATTGCATGTGCTTGACGCAGAACAGGATGACCGGGATGGCCGCGGTGCTGTAGCCCACGTACTTCAGGCTGTTGGTCAGCCAGCCGGATGCCATCGGGTCGGCGCCGAATACAACGGGAAGCCGGTCACCGAAGTGCCACAGGTACAGCAGCACGAGGATGCCGTACGTGGCGTACAGCAGGAAAGACCAGGCGGCCAGAACCTTTTCGATGAGGCGCGTGCCCCAGAACACCAGCACCGCGATCAGGACCATCAGGCTGATTGTTCCCGCGAGGGAATTCATCCCCAGGTGCGTTGCCACCACTTCGCCGGCAGCGGCGCCAATCACCGCGATCACCAGGATGCCCAGGATCAGGTAGGCAATTTCAAACAGGAACCATGCCGGACCGAGCAATTGCCTGAAGAAACTGCGGTAGTCGTAGGCGCGCGTGAGGCGGGCCAGTTCAAAGCTCAGCGCGGCGATCAGGCTGAACGCGGCCGCGGCCACGCACATGCCCAGCAAGCCGGCGAGTGGTCCGGCGGACAGAAAGAACTCCACCAGCTCCCGGCCGGTGGCATAGCCGCCACCGATGATCACCGACTGGAACAGGAAACCGGGCAGGAAGATTCGTTGAAACAGGGTGTTTTGCGCCACGTGGAGTTTCTCTTGTCAGTTGGGTCTTGTTCGCGTTGGTTTTCAGAGCCGCCGCATCAATCGGCCTTCCCGGCAAACAGGTCGGCGGCCTGGTCCAGCAGCGCGTCGTCAGCGCCGGTGCCATAGGCATTGACGGTACCGGTAACGAACAGGCCCAGGTCTGGAAAGTACTCCATTTTTGCCCCCCAGGCGCCGCTGTGGCCCCAGCGGGGGCCGTGCCGCGTGGAAGCATAACGGATGCCCAGGCCGTAGCCTACTCGCATCTCACCCTCGCTGGTCCTTACCGGCTGGAATTCCAGCATCTGTTGCAGTGTCCCGGCATTTTGAAACACGCGGCCGGCCACCAGGGCCTGCAGGAAGGTGGACAGGTCAGCCGCGGTGCTCACCACGCCACCGCCGCCCCAATCCCAGGAGGTGTCCATGCCGGAACCGGGAAAGGGCGTATCGCCGATCCAGAAGTCCGCCACTTCACCGGTGATGGCGGCATGCCTGGTTTCGGCCGGGCTGTCGAGGCGGGTTGCTGCCATGCCCAGCGGCTCAAATATTCCCAGCCTGAGCTGTTCGGCCAGGGTGGCGCCGGTCAGCTGCTCGATGATCACACCCAGCAACATGTAATTGGTGTCGCTGTAGTGGCTCCCGGTGCCGGGTTCGAACAGTGCCGCATCCGCCATCTCCGCCAGGTAGAAGTTCAGCAATCCGGCGTTGCGGTCGGTGGGGTCGGCCGCATAGGCGGATGGATTCCAGGGCAGCCAGGAACGGGCCGGGTAGAGGGTGACTCCGGAGTTTTCAGGGCAGGCGGCGGGCGATTGCCGGCAGGCGCTGAATTGCTGCCACTGCGACATCCAGATGGCCGCCATGGAACCCGGCGCCACTCCGCCTTCAAAGTCGCTGCTGATGCCACTGCGGTCATCCAGCAGGTAGTCCTTCATGCCGGTGCGGTGGCCCAGCAGTTGCCGGATGGTGATGGCATTGCCATACGAACGGCCGTCGATCCGGTGCAGGGCTTCGATGACGGCCGGATCAAAAATGCCCAGGCTGGCAACCCTTGAGTCGAGGGAAAACAGGCCCTGTTCGGCCAGTTGCAGGGTGCGTACCGCCGTCATGGTTTTGCTGATGCTGGCAATGAAAAAGCGGTCGTCAACGGTGATGGCGCGATCATTGGCGGCGCTCAGAGAGCCAAGGGCCACAGCATGGTGAAAGCCGCTTCCGGGCGCATCCAGCCGCAGCACGATGCTGTGCACCGCACCGCCGGACTGTTCCAGGGTGTTGGCCACGAGTTCGTCCAGCTGCTGCGATAACGGAGTCTCCGCCGCGCGAGCGTGGCCGCACAGCAGGCCAAGCACCAGCGCCAACAGGCTGAGCCGAAAAAGACCGGCCGGCAACACGCTGGCTGGGCCGCTATCAGGGTGCCGGACAAACCGGCGGCTTGAAGGTGTTGAATCCGGAACCACCGTAATCATGGTGCAATAATGCCTCAAAGTTGACGCCATGGGGAATTTTTGTACTATAGTACAAATAATCCCCAACCATCCAGTGTGAACCCGCCATGAAAACAAGCCACATGTATGCGAAGTCATCGTTCAAGGTCTTGGCCATAAGCCTGTTTGCCCTGCTGTTCGCCGGCAGCCTGCAGGCAGGAGAGGCGCTCCAGGTCGGCCCCGAAAAACAGGCCGCCATCGAAGCCCTGACGGTGCGTATCCAGGAAGCCGGGCATTATCCTTCGATTACCGTGTTGATCGACCAGGGCGGAAGCACGCTTTACGCCAAATCCATCGGCATGGCCGATATCGAACAGGACCGGCCTGCCCAGGCCGACTCGGCCTATGCCATCGGCTCCATCACCAAGTCCTTCACTGCACTGGCCACGCTGCAACTGGTTGAAGCAGGCAAGATCGATTTGCAGCAGCCGGTCAGCGCCTACCTGCCGGACTACCGCGGACCGGGAGCGGCAGTGGCGGTGCAGCACCTGCTGGACCACACCTCCGGCATTCCCAACTACACCAACGACATTCCAGGCCTGCATGCGAAGCTCGATCGGACCGACTTCAGCCGCGAGGAAATGGTGGATTTCTTCGATGAACTGCCTTTGCAGTTTGAACCCGGCTCCATGTTCAACTACACCAACTCCGGCTACTACCTGCTGGGCCTGATCATCGAGCAGGTCTCGGGCCTCGACTATTACGACTACCTGCGGCAGAACGTGTTTGAACCACTCGGCATGGACCGCAGCTACAGCGGTGATTCGCACGACATCATTCCCTGGCGCGTGCGCGGCTATGCG
>CBFGWJ010000390.1:0-2959 GCA_965652335.1 uncultured Gammaproteobacteria bacterium
TTCATGTTTGTCGGCTTTGATGTCATCCCGCAGGCAGCCGAGGAAATCAACCTGCCGTACAGGCAGATCGGGCGCCTGCTGGTGATCTCGGTGGTGATGGCCGTATGCTGGTACGCCTGCATGGTGCTGGCGGTTTCCCTGCTGCTGACACCGGCGCAGTCATCCACATCCAGCCTGGCTACCGCCGATGCCATGAGCGCTGCCTTTGTTGGCACCTGGGCCGGAAAACTGCTGGTCATTGCCGGCATCGGCGGCATCATCACCAGCTGGAATGCCTTCCTGATCGGCGGCAGCCGCGCCGTCTACGCCATGGCCCGTGCGAAAATGCTGCCGGATTTCCTGGCCAAACTGCATCCGCGTCACCATACCCCGGTGAACGCAATTCTGCTCATCGGTTCGCTCTCGCTGGTGGCGCCGTGGTTTGGCCGCCAGGCGCTGGTATGGCTGGTGGATGCCGGTGGCCTGGGAATCGTGGTTGCCTACGCCACTGTGGCCCTGGCGTTCCTGGTGCTGCGTCACCGGGAACCCGACATGCCCCGCCCGTTCCGCGTAAGCCATGGCCGCACCGTGGGCTGGAGCGCGCTGGTGCTGGCGTTGGCCATCACCGTCCTGTATTTGCCCGGCAGCCCAGCCGCACTGCTGTGGCCCTACGAATGGGCCATTGTGCTGGCCTGGGCCCTGCTCGGCCTGGTGTTCTACCTGCGCGCGTCCTGGCTTCACGGCGATGAGTGCAGGCGCATCATGCAGCAGGAAATTGCGAGGTCTGAGTGAGATAACCTGCCTTTTCCGAGGAGTGCAGGAAAGCGGAAATGGGTTACCCCATTTTCTGCAGCCCAGCCACGGAAAAGTTATCGTAAACTCCTGAATCCGCTCCATTAAATTGCCGCGCGATCCGGACGTCCACCAGGTAAGGCCGGCCGGCTTGCATCGATTGCTGGCAACGCAGCAGGGCCGGCCTGATATCGCATGGCGCGGAAACACGTTCCGCATCGACACCATAGGCTTTTGCCATATGCACGTAATCGATATCAGGCTGGTCCAGCCGCACTCCGGGATATTTGCCAGTCGCCTGCATCCGGCCACCAAAGCGGTTCGCGTTCAGTCGGTTGGCCTGGTACTCACGGTTATTGAAAATCACCACGCCAATGGGCACTTCATAGCGGCTGGCTGACCACAGCGCCTGGCTGCCGAAATTGAAACAGCCATCGCCCGTCAGGCTCCACACTTCCCTGCCCGGCCTGCCCATTTTAACCCCGATGGCAGCGGCGACGCCCCAGCCGAGTATCCCCGAAGTGGTCAGGTATTCCTTGCGGCGCTGTTCGGGCGGCAGCGTGTGGTCGAACCGGAGGTAGCGCCGCGGGTATGGGTCTGAGGTGATGAGCTCCGAGACGATTTCAGCATCCGCCGCAATCACCCCATCCAGTTCCCGCATCAGCCGCGAGGTGGCAATGGGATGATCGTCCCGGTGTGCTGTCGCGGCCTGGTCCAGTTCATCACGCCGCTTTTGCGTGTAGGCGTGCAGCCATCGCTGCCGCGCTTCGATCGCCACCGTGTCTCGCCTGCTTTGCCGCAGCACTTCGAGCACCTCACGCGTGGTTGCGTCGATGCTGGCGATGGCGGCAATGTCCACGGGATAATTGCGGCCAACTTCGCTACTGACCAGGCTGGTGTGGATGACCGTGGCTCGCCGGGCCACCACCGGCTGTTTGGGGCGCGAGAACAGCTGGAACATCGGGCCGCCGATGCTCCAGAAGCAATCGATATCTTCGAACAATGCCGGATCTTCCAGTACCTCACCGACGAAATTGGGGTGGGTGTTGGGAAACACCACCGGTATTTTCAGCGACAGCATCACCATCGCGCCAGTGAGTTCGGCGATTTCCTGCACCACCGGGCTGATTTCATACTTGATGCATTCGTTGCCAAGGAACAGGACCGGGCGCTTCGCGGCCAGCAGCGCACTCGCTATTCCTGCGGCAACTCCTTCCGGCGGCGGCACGTTGCTCGACACCCGCGAGCGATTGCGTGGCAGTATTTCCACGCCTGCAATCCGTTGCTCCCACAGGTCTTTGGAAAAGGTGATGAAGGTGGGACCTCCCGGCGGCGCTTCAGCCAGCAGGAAGGCGCGCCGCAGCACTTCGGGTATGGTGTTCACATTCATCACATCCCAGACCCACTGGGTGTAATCGCGCGGCAACTCCGCCAGGTTGGGAGATTCGAGAAACCCACCCTGGCCGCGAAAGTCGGTAGATTGCCGGCCGGCCGTCACCACCACCGGAATCCGGTCACGGAAACTGCCGGCCATCTGGCCCAGCGCGTAAGCCACGCCGGCAACCGAATGCAACTGCACAATGGGCGTTTTGCCGGTGGCCCGCGCGTAGCCGTCGGCCATTGCCATGACCGCGCTTTCGTGCAAACCCGTGATGTACTGAACCTCGGGCCGGTCCACCAGGGCATCGAACAGGCCCACTTCTTCAGATCCAGCCAGCCCGAACAGGTAGGGTATGCCCCAGTCCTTCAGGAATTCGATCATCACTTCGCCACCGGTGAGTCCGCTGACGATTCGTCCTGGTTCATTTGTCATGCTTCGAGTCGATCCTTTGGCCGCATTATCGGGGGGTCGAAGTGAGCTAACCGGTGTTTTCCGGACATCAAACAAACGGGACGAAGGTCCCGGTGGATATCCTGAAGATGCGAAAGTATCTTACCAAGCAATTCAAAATCGAAGCACTGCGAGATTCGGCCTTTACCCCTTTCTCTCATTACCAGCTTGAGTTGTGGGGAGCGCCGGCGCAGAATCTAGCGCGTTTGTCTCCCACCTGCACCAGCAGTGTATCGCTCAACGTTTTACCTGACACCCGGATCAACATGGCCTTCAGTTTTGACAGATTCTACCGACTCAACCGACGCGTACTGATCTGGGCCATCCTGATCGGCGTACTCTGGCTGTTGCGGGATT
>CBFGWJ010000391.1:0-2949 GCA_965652335.1 uncultured Gammaproteobacteria bacterium
GGTTTGATGAACCCGCGGTGCCGCGGCGTGATTGCCATCACCAACGAAGATCACGCCAACCTCACCATTGCCATCACCAGCAAGCTGCTGCGGCCCGGGCTGCCGGTGATGGCGCGCAGTGAAACGCAACTCGCAACGGCCAACATGGCCTCATTCGGCACCGACTACATCGTCGATCCGTATGAAATATTCTCCTCCCGCTTCTACCTGGCGCTGAGTTCGCCCATCAAGTACCTGGTGCAGGACTGGCTGATCAGCGTACCCGGCAGCAAGCTACGCGCTCCGGTGCACCCTCCTGCCGGACACTGGATACTCTGCGGGCTGGGCCGGTTCGGCACCCGGATTGCGGCGAAACTCGACGAGGCTGCCCTTCCCTACACGGTTATCGATGTCCACCAGGAGCGCATCGCCGGGCTGGAGCGCGGCATCGTCGGGCGCGGCACCTCCGCCGACACGCTGCTGGCGGCGGGGGTCAAGGATGCTGTGGGCATCATCGCCGGAACCGGCGATGATGTGGACAACCTTTCGATCCTCATGACAGCTCACGAGCTCAATCCAAAGCTGTTCATGGTCGCCCGCCAGGAACGCCAGGAAAACGATGCGCTGTTCGCAGCCTCGCAGGCTCACCTGGTCGCCAAGCGCAGCCTGATCGTGGCACGGCGCATCCTGTATATCTGCACCACGCCGCTGCTGCAGACCTTCCTGCATCACCTGGTGCAGGAGAAGGATGAATTCGCCAACCATGTGGCGGCGCGTCTGCAGACTGCGCTCAAGGGATTTGCACCCAGTATCTGGACGCGTGAGCTGTCCGGGCCGCTGGCCAGCGGGCTGGTCACTGCCCGGTCAACCGGGCTGAAAGTGCGGCTGGAACATATCAGCTTCAATTCACGCAAAGGCGGCCAGGAGCCGTTGCACTGCGTCTGCCTGCTGTTGCAGCGTGGCGCGGGACGAATTTTCCTGCCCGAAGCAGACCAGGAACTGCATGAGGGCGACCAGCTGCTGTTTGCCGGACGTGACTCGGCACGACTGGAGATCGACTGGACTCTGACCGAACCTGACATCGTGATCGGCAATGCCAGGGGCAAACCCGTTCCGCGGGGAGCTTTTTTCCGCTGGCTGGAACGGCGCCGCTCCGGCAAACGCACGGCTACCGATTGAGGACTGGCCTCCGGCTTGCCTGCCACAACCGGACCGACGCGGCGCGGATCATCAGGCCGGGTCCAGGCTGAATCCGTCAGCGTCCGCCTGGAAGGGAAACTGCCCGCGCACGTCATTGACCTGTTGCAGGTCAATGCGGACAGTCCGGGCCTGCTCGATGCTTTCCAGGTCAGCGAGCGTGTTGCCCAGCGGATCATAGGCTTGACTGCGGCCCGGGTATGCCAGGCCATTGCCGTCTTCACCCACCCGGTTGATGCCGATCACGTAAGCCTGGTTTTCAATCGCGCGCGCCCGCAGCAGCGCCATCCAGTGCGCCACCCGCTTTTCCGGCCAGTTGGCGACGAAAATCTGCAGGTCGTAATCGCTGCGGTTGCGGCACCACACCGGGAAGCGCAAGTCGTAGCAGATCTGCGGATTGATGCGCCAGCCACGCCAGTTCCAGACCAAACGGGCCTTGCCGTCCGCATAGCGCCGGTTTTCGCCACCAAAGGCAAACAGGTGGCGTTTGTCGTAATGCCATGCATCGCCCTCGGGCGTCACGAAGATCATGCGGTTGAAGCGCTGGCCGTTCTCGACGATCACCGCGCTGCCGGCCATGGCAGCCTGGTGTTTCCGGGCCATCGAATGCATCCAGGCGACGGTGGGGCCGTCCATGCCCTCTTCGGGCAAATCGGTGTCACCGAGAAAGCCGGTGGTGAATGTTTCCGGGAACAGGGCCAGGTCAAATGGATGTTTGGTTTGCTGCAGCAAGCTGGCCAGGTGATCGCGATTCGCCGCAGGGTCTTTCCAGCGCAGTTGCGCCTGCACCATCAGTACGTCCAATGCGACTGCTTCACTCATGCCAACGGCCTCCTACTGCTCCGGCCGCATGTAGGGAAACAGCAGCACATCGCGGATCGAGGGCGAGTCGGTGTACAGCATCACCAGCCGGTCGATGTCGATGCCTTCGCCGGCGGTGGGCGGCATGCCGTATTCCAGCGCACGAATGTAGTCGGCATCGTAATGCATGGCCTCGAGGTCGCCGGCATCCATGCTTTCCACCTGCAACCGGAAACGCTCGGCCTGGTCTTCCGGGTCATTCAGCTCCGAGAAGCCATTGGCGATTTCACGTCCGCCAATGAACAGTTCGAACCGGTCGGTCACCAGCGGGTTCTGGTCGTTGCGGCGTGACAGCGGGGAAACCTCGGTGGGGTACTGGGTGATGAATACCGGGTCCTGCAGGTGCGGCTCGGCCACCACGTCAAACAACTCCATCAGCAGGCGGCCAGGGCCCCAGGACTTCTCGATCTTGATGTGGCGACGCCGGCAGGCTTCGCGCAGCACCTGTTCGTCAAACAGGTCGGCATCTTTCAGGTCTTCGGCATACCGGCGCACTGCGGTTTCCACCGGCAGTCGCTCGTAAGGCCCGGCAAAATGGATCTCCTGGCCCTGGTAGACCAGGCTGGTGTTGCCGCCCGTGACATGTTTCGTGAGGCCTTCCAGCAAGTCTTCGGTGAGGCCCATCAGGTCCTCGTAATCAGCATAGGCCCAGTAGAACTCCATCATGGTGAACTCGGGGTTGTGCCGGGTCGAAACGCCTTCGTTACGGAAGTTGCGGTTGATTTCGAACACCTTCTCGAAACCACCGACCACCAGACGCTTGAGGTACAGCTCCGGGGCGATACGCAGGAACATGGCCATGTCCAGCGCGTTGTGATGGGTCTCGAACGGCTTGGCCGCCGCGCCGCCAGGGATGGTCTGCAGCATCGGGGTTTCCACTTCGAGGAAACCGCGCTCGTTGAGGAAATGGCG
>CBFGWJ010000392.1:0-2934 GCA_965652335.1 uncultured Gammaproteobacteria bacterium
GTCAGCCTGGCCGTCAAGGATATCCGGGCATCGAAAGACTTCTACGAAAAATTCGGCTTCAGCGAAGTGGGCGGTGACATCAACCAGAACTGGCTGATCCTGCGCAACGGTGACCA
This sequence comes from uncultured Gammaproteobacteria bacterium, assembly GCA_965652335.1. Lineage (GTDB taxonomy): Bacteria > Pseudomonadota > Gammaproteobacteria > Xanthomonadales > SZUA-36 > JAWXBM01. The sequence continues at coordinate 117 of CBFGWJ010000392.1, forward strand.
CACCATCGGCCTGTTCCAGGGCATGTTTGAAAACAACATCCTCACGTTCAACCCGGGGTGGGACCAGCACTGCAACCCGCTTGCCGAATTCACCGATGTGCGCGAGATCCAGCGGCACCTGAAAGCCGCCGGCGTACCATTGCTGAGTGAAGCTGACGAAACCGGCAGCGGTCCGGGCAGCCTGATGGCGGTGGACCCGGATGGCAATACCCTGCTGATCGACCAGCACGTTTAGCGGCTTGCCTGGTAAATGCAGCACAACAATTGATTCAGCACACCATTAATTCAGCACACCAACGGCAGTGAAGCTTCATGGCAAACGATATGACCTGGACGGATATCCTCAAATTCTGGTTTGAAGAAACCGATCCGAAGGCCTGGTGGGAGGCGAATGAAGTTTTCGATGCGCTGATTCGCAACCGTTTTGGCCGCCTGCTGGAATCAGCCACCGCAGGCGAACTGTATTCCTGGCGTGAAACTCCACCAGGGCGGCTGGCTGAAATCATCGTGCTGGACCAGTTTTCCCGCAATGCTTTTCGCGGCACCGCGCGCGCTTTTGCGCAGGACCACATGGCCCTGGTGCTGGCCCAGGAAGCCGTCAGGGCAGGCGCTGACCAAAGCCTGAATGAAACCGAACGCAGTTTCCTGTACCTGCCGTTCATGCACAGCGAGTCAGCACTGATTCATGAATGGGCTGAAAGGCTGTATCGAGAAAACGCTCCAGAAGGAAACTACCGGTTTGAACTCAGGCACAAGGCAATCATCGACCGCTTCGGCCGTTATCCGCACCGCAATGAAATTCTCGGCCGGGCATCCACGGAAAAAGAACTGGAATTCCTGCAACAACCCGGCTCCAGTTTCTGAGGATTTCACCTGGGCTTGTAGCCAGCAGAACCCCGGGGAAGCACACGGATTCGGAGCGGCCAATGGACCGCTTTTCTTGAAGTACCCGGGTTGGCCGACGCTTTAACGTCCGTACGTTTGCAGAACCTCAACCCCTGAATCGTTGCAGCACCAGGCTGGCATTGGTGCCTCCAAAACCGAAATTGTTGCTCATCACCGTGTTCAGGCCGGCATTCTCTCGGGTTTGCAGCAATACCGGCAGGCCTTGCGCCTGTTCATCCAGGGTTTCAATGTTGATGGAACCCGCCATGAAATCCTGCTCCAGCATCAGCAGGCAATGTATGGCTTCCTGCACTCCGGCGGCGCCCAGGGAATGTCCGCATAAGGACTTGCTGGAACTGAACGCCGGCACATCATCGCCAAACACCCGGCGAATGGCGTTCAGTTCCGCGATATCGCCCAGCGGCGTGCTGGTGCCATGCGTGTTGATGTAGTCAATGGTGGCATTCACCCCGGCGCTGGCCTGCTGCATGCAACGCACCGCGCCCTCGCCGGAAGGGGCCACCATGTTGTCGCCATCGGAAGTGGCGCCGTATCCCACCACTTCTGCGTAGATACGTGCGCCACGGGCACGAGCATGTTCCAGTTCTTCGAGAACCAGCATGCCGCCACCGGCAGCGATCACAAAGCCATCGCGGTTGGCGTCGTAAGCGCGGGAAGCCAGCGCCGGCGTGTCATTGCAGGCCGTGGAAAGGGCGCCCATGGCATCGAACATCATGGCCAGTGACCAGTGCTCTTCCTCACCGCCGCCGGCGAAAACCACATCCTGCTTGCCCCACTGGATCTGCTCCACCGCATTGCCGATGCAGTGGGTACTGGTGGCGCAGGCGGATGTCACCGAATAGTTGATGCCGCGAATACCGAAATGCGTGGCCAGGCAGGCGGAGACTGTGCTGCTCATGGTGCGTGGAACCAGGTAAGGACCCAGCTTGCGTATGCCCTTGCTGCGCAATGTATCAGCACCCCAGACTATGTTCATGCTGGATGCGCCGCCGGAACCGGCGATCAGGCCGGTACGTTCATTGGAAACTTCAGCCGCCTCCAGCCCGGCATCGGCTATGGCGTCCTGCATGGAGACGTAGGCATAGGATGCCGCATCGCCCATGAAGCGAAGGTGCTTGCGATCGATGCGTTCCGCGAGGTCGATTTCGACCGAGCCACAAACATGGCTGCGCAGGCCCTGCTCAGCGTAAGCGGCGTTGTACTTGATGCCGGAAATACCCTGCCGCAGCGATTGGCTGACCGACTCCTTGGAATTACCCAGGCAGGACACGATGCCCATGCCGGTGACCACCACTCGACGCACGGAACCGTCCTCAGAAACTGTCGGTTGAAGCAAACAGGCCAACCTTCAGGTCAGTGGCCGTGTAAATCACCCTGCCGTCCACTGACACCGTGCCATCAGCGATAACCATGGCCAGCTTGCGGGCAATCAGGCGTTTGATGTCCAGCTTGTAAATAACCTTTTTGGCGGTCGGCAATATCTGTCCGGTAAACTTCACTTCACCCGCACCCAGCGCACGCCCTTTACCCTTGCAGCCGGACCAGGACAGAAAGAAGCCACACAGCTGCCAGAGTGAATCCAATCCCAGGCATCCCGGCATCACCGGATCGCCTTCGAAGTGACAGCCAAAAAACCACAGGTCGGGGTGAATATCCAGCTCGGCAGTCACCTCGCCCTTGCCCTGGCTGCCTCCTGTATTGTTGATTTCGGTGATGCGGTCCACCATCAGCATATTGCCACTCGGCAGCTTGCCGGTGTCAGCGCCAAACAGATCCCCGCTGCCGCAGCGAACGAGTTCTTCCTTGCTGTAGGAGCTTTTGAAAATATTCGGATCTGGCATGTATTTTCTCGACCGGCGTCTTTAACAGGATTTGGGGGTGCCACTTTAAGGTATTCAAGGGCAGAAGGCAT
>CBFGWJ010000393.1:0-2931 GCA_965652335.1 uncultured Gammaproteobacteria bacterium
CCACGCAGTTTTCCTGCTCCACCTGCGGCGCCGGGATCTTGAAGTGGCTGCGGAATTCCAGCTTGCCATCGACGATGTCGTAGATCGCGTCGGCACCCCAGTTGACGGGGTCGTAGGCCCGGCAGCGCGGCCGACTGCCACCGCCCCATTCATCGGTAAACAGCACCTTGGTACCGTCATTGTTGAAAGTGGCGGAGTGCCAGTAGGCAAACCCCTCGTCAACCACCACGTCCATGCGTTGCGGATTCAGCGGGTCGGAAATATCAAACAGGATGCCGTTGCCCGAGCATGCGCCTGCGGCAATCTTCAGTTCAGGAAACACCGTGATGTCGTGGCACTGGTCCGTCTGCTCGGTTTCCTGGGTGCCCTCGCCGTGGTCGCCGCCGCGCCACAGTCCGGCCAGGGTGCCCTGCTCAGGGTCAGCAAACACGGCAGGGCTGGAGACGATCCGCGCCTTTTCAGGGGCGTCAACCGGGATTTCGATGACGTCGATGCGGAACAGCGCGGTGCGAGTATCGCCGGGGGTTTCATTGAAGCAGCTTTCCATCTCCTCCTGGTCGCGAACGACGGAAATGCCCGATACATAGACAATGATCTTGCCATCCTCGCCCGGCCCTGAAACTACTGAATGGGTGTGCGAGCCGCGGCAGGTCTGTACGGCGCCCACCTGTTTCGGCTGCTTCAGGTCGGAGATATCGAAAATGCGGATGCCACGAAAACGTTCCTCGCTCACGTCTTCGCTGATACCCTGCAGCCCGCAATCCAGCCGTCCGCGGGTCTGCTCCACCGACATGATCAGCAGGTCGCCGACAATGGAGACGTCGCCCTGGCCGCCGGGGCAGACCACCGAGCTGAGCAGCGCCGGTATGCCTGCGTCGCCGAGTCTATAGATGTTGAAGCCATGGTAACTGCCGGCCACCAGCACATCCTTGGTAAAGGCCATGTCGGTGTTGGCAAAACTGAACATGGCGTAACGTTCGTTTTCTTCGGAAACGCCGGCTGCGGCCTGGGCCTCCTGCTCTTTGTCATCGGTCGCCGGCTTCGCTGGAGGCAGCTCGGAAAGATTTTGCGGATCGAAGAAGCCGGGCGGGCGTGGCAGTGAAGCCAGCTTCTGCATATTCCAGATCGCTTCGCCGGCATCGTCAAACCCGGCCGCCAGGCCCGCGCGCGGGTCGCTGGACAGGCCGACCAGCAGTGCATTCATCTTGTCGATTTCGGCGGTCTGGTCGTTGGTGATGTCGTTGGTGAATTCGAACAGCACCGGATCAAAGGCGGAACCCGGCTGCTCGTGCAGGTTGGTCACCATCTTCACGGCACCCTCGTGGTGCTTGATCATCAACTGCAGGAACAGGCGGTCGAAGTCGGTGCCTTTTGAGGCAGCCAGTTCGGCCATCTGTTCGGGCGTCGCCATACCGGACATTTTCTGGTGTTCGTGGTGCATGCCGGCATGCGCTGCCGGGTCGGGAACGGCCTGGCCGCGATCCCGCAGCCACTGCTGCATGAATTCGATTTCATCCTGTTGCGAAACTTCGATGCGCCGTGCGGCTTCGAGAATGCCGCTGGTGTTGGTGCGGTCGGGAGCCAGTTCCGACATCTGGAGGGCCTGGTGGTGGTGCGGGATCATGTCCTGCATGAATCTCACATCGTCGGGCGAGTAGCTGGTTACCGCGATCCTGGTGGCCTCCTCAGCGCTCAGCTCGCGGCCCGGTTTACCGGGCGCGCCGGGCTGGATGATGGGGCTGTCCGTCTGGTCGGCGCCTGCTCCAACGGGAAGCAATAAAGCCAGGCAGACGGCGGCGGAAAACAGGCAGTTGGCGTGGAGTGATCGTTTCACGGCAGGTTGTCCTCATCGTATTGGCCGCAGCAGTTTAACCCAGCCATGGAAGCCGAGCGCAACCCGACCGGAAAAAGCCCTTCTGCGGCGCCGCGTACAATGCCGTATCATCGAAACGGCGAAGGCTTGGGGTGGCCGCAAGGCGGCAAGAGGATGAACGGTGATCAGTTGGCAGGCACGACTACTAAACTGGTTTTTGCGACGGCGGGTGAAGCGCCCTCCGGGCAGCCGGACGGTTGAGGATTTCCGCCGCTTCGTCACCCGCATCGACCAGCGGTTTGAACGCATACCCAAAGCGGTGGAGTGGCGTGAATCGTCGCTGGCGGGGATTCCGGCGCGCTATATCCGGCCTCGCCAGGGCCCGGTCAACGGTACCGTATTCCTGCTTCATGGCGGGGCCTTCTGCCTCGAAACCCCGAATGCCCACAGTTCCCTGGCGGCGCGCCTGGGCCTGGAACTGCAAATGGACGCCTGGGTGCCGTCGTACCGCCTGGCGCCGGAATACCCGTTTCCGGCCGCTGCGGACGATTGCCTTGCGGCCTGGAAAGGCCTGCTCGCATCCGGTGTTGATCCGGCCAGGGTGGTGCTGGTGGGCGATTCGGCCGGTGGCGCGCTGAGCCTGGGCCTGCTCGGCCAGTTGCGCGACAGCGGCCTGCCCATGCCCGCCTGTGCCCTGTTGATCTCACCCGCCACGGACCTGACCAGCATGGGCCGTTCCGTGTTTGAAAATGAAGCCGCCGACAGCATGTTCCGGCTGTCAACCGTAATGCTGTTCCGGCACTGGTACCTTGGCCTGCATAACCCCACCGACCCTCTGGCCAGCCCGTTCTGGGGTGATTTTTCCGGTTTCCCGCCGCTGATGTTCCAGGTCAGCGGAGCGGAACTTCTGCTGGATGCCAGCCTGCTCGTGGAAGAAAAAGCCCGCAGCCAGGGTGTGCACACCCGGATCAGCATCTGGCCCGGCATGCCGCACGATTTCACCCTGTTCGACTTTTTGCCGGAGTCGCGCAAGGCATTGATTGAGCTCGCGGAATTTGCCAGGGAAAAGCTTGGCGAAAAGCTTGGCGCTGGGAATTCGTTCGAACACTGATAAACTG